>CAYUDC010000028.1:0-17966 GCA_964443415.1 uncultured Chitinophaga sp.
GAAATTTATTTTTATCAAATTTAATCGTTTGGGCAAATCTTAATAATGAATCATAATCTTTTCGAAAACCGTTAAATCCATATACATAATAAAAGCTATATTTTGAGTTCTGATTATCATCAACCCCGGTTTCGCAATTGGTTATAAAGTTAATTTTAAACTCGTTTTTTTCGAAAAGCCTATTTGGCATTTGGTACTTTATATTTTGAAATTCCGATTAAAAGTTAAAACTAATAAGGAATATAAAGAAAATTAAAAAAAATATTAATTGTCTCATAAGTTAATTCAAGGATAGGTAATAGTGGTGCGAAAGACATACTTATTGATAATTGGTCTACACCCTCTTTGTTGCTGTAAAACGAACGAATATACAGTTTTTCAAAACCGATGGCAATAATAAAAAAGGTATTTAACTCTAGAGTCTAGGTGGATTCCATCTCGGAATATATAACGGAATATGAATACATAATCTAATTTTAAATTATAGAAAATCAATTTATTATATATCGGAAAACATTTCGGAATTTTTAATGTATTTTTGCTCAATAATTCTTTCAGTAACATGGCCATCTTAGAAGTATATAGGGATCCCTCAACCATGGAGCCACTGCTCCCAGAAAATATTGGAGATTTGGAACCAATGGCAATACAACTATTAGAAAAATCCTGCGCCTTATCTGCTAAGTTACACCCAGAAACCTCTAAAGCAATTGCTACCTTTCTAAGGCCAATGAATAGCTATTATTCTAATTTAATAGAAGGGCATGACACGCACCCGATAGATATTGAAAAGGCTCTTAAAAAAGACTTTTCTAAGGATCAAAAGAATCGGTCACTTCAAAAAGAAGCCTTATCACATATAGCTGTGAGTGCCGATTTATTTAATATACCCATGAATAATGGCTTTAACCCTTATTCAACCAAATTCATTAAAAGTCTACATAAAGCTTTTTATGAAAAACTACCTAAAGAATTTCAAGTTGCCATAAATATTGAGGGTATTGAAACACCCATTATCCCAGGAGAATTTAGAAAATGTGAAGTTCAAGTGGGCAAACATATTGCTCCCAGCTGGGAAAATTTAGATGGCTTTTTGACTAGGTATGAAACCTATTACGACCCAAATTCTTTAAGTAATAAAAGTAAAATTAGACGCATTATTGCCATCGCATCAGCGCATCATCGTTTGGCATGGATTCATCCCTTTAGTGATGGTAACGGACGCGTGGTTAGATTACTTTCTGATGCTTGTTTTCTTAAAGAAGGAATGAATACCTCAGGATTATGGTCGATGGCTAGAGGATTGGCAAGAAATGATGCTCATTACAAAACACATTTATCTAATGCCGATTTAACTAGATGGGATAATTATGATGGCCGAGGAAATTTATCGAATAAAATGCTAATGAAATTTTGTGAATTTTATTTAGAGACAGCGATTGACCAAGTGGAGTTTATGAAAAAAATGCTTGATCTTGATGCGATGCTTAAGAGAATTCATCATTATACCGACCTAATGGTAAGCAAAGGCATATTAAAAACAGAAACGCGTTATATTCTGGAGGCGGTATTTTTAAAGGGGGAAATTCCAAAGAAGGAAGTAGAGAGAGTAACTGGCAAATCTGATAAAACCGCCAAGATGCTTGCAGAATCACTATTAAATCTAGGTCTTTTAGCTGTTGACAAAACAAATCATCTTTCTCCCTACAAAGTAAATTATCCTATTTCTGCCTCACCCCTATTGTTCCCTAGCCTATATCCAACTGGCAAAGAAATAGACATGATGGCTATTATAAGATAGGGGATCAATTATAATACTAGGGGCTATCGTCCATCAACTTCTACCGGTTGCTTATCTACTATGGTCCATCGACCATGGACTTCTAAAAGAACCCCACAATCAATATATTTGTAAGATGCTAGCAGAAAAAATCAAGCAATTGGCAGCCGATAGTGCTGCGCAACTTTCTACCACCCGTAGGCATTTGCACATGCATCCAGAATTGTCTTTTCAAGAATATCAAACCGTAGCTTTTGTTAAACAACAACTAGAAAGCCTCGGCATTACCCATATTACACCCCGTGCCAATACTGGCTTAGAAGTTCTTATAGAAGGCAAAAACCCTAGCAAAAAAGTAATCGCCTTGCGTGCCGACATGGATGCCTTGCCTATTACAGAAGCCAATGAGGTGCCTTATAAATCGCAAAACAATGGTGTGATGCATGCTTGCGGTCATGATGTTCATACCACCTGCTTGCTAGGTGCTGCCAGTATCTTACAACAACTTAAGGATTCTTTTGAGGGCAGCATCAAATTATTCTTTCAGCCTGGCGAAGAACGCTTGCCTGGCGGTGCTTCTTTGATGATTGAAGAAGGTGTGCTCCAAAACCCTGCTGTAAACGGCGTCTTGGGTCAACATGTAATGCCTTTAATTCCGGCCGGAAAAGTAGGCTTTCGAAGCGGACTATACATGGCCAGTACCGACGAAATTTATGTAACCATTAAAGGCAAAGGTGGCCATGGTGCTATGCCTAATCTTGGCATCGACCCAGTAGTGGTAATGGCGCAACTCATTACAAGCCTACAAACCATTGTGAGTAGAAATGCCAACCCTATTGTACCCAGCGTGCTAAGCTTTGGAAAAGTAATCGCCAATGGTGCCACCAATGTCATTCCAAATGAAGTGTATATGGAAGGCACTTTTAGAACCCTCGACGAGCAATGGCGCAGCCAAGCCCATGCCCGTATGTTAGAAATTGCCGAAGGAATTGGCAAGGCCACTGGCGCCAGCATTCACTTTGACATTAGAAAAGGCTATCCGTTTTTAATGAACGAGCCGGCACTCACCGCAAGGGCTAAGCAAGCAGCAGAAGCCTATTTGGGAAAAGAAAATGTGCTCGACCTAGATATATGGATGGCAGCAGAAGACTTTGCCTATTTCTCGCAAGCCGCTCCCTCCTGCTTCTACAGGCTTGGCACCCGCAACGAGGCAAAAGGAATTGTATCGGGCGTGCACACGCCAACCTTTGATATAGACGAAAGCGCCTTAGAAATTGGTGCAGGCCTTATGGCTTGGTTAGCCTTGGAAGAACTAAAAGCCTAAGGCTTTTCTACTTTTAACTTAATGGTTTCGATGCCCTCGCCTTTTAGAAAATAGTAGCCCGCTGCTAAGTCAGAACAATCAATTTTCCTTAAACCTTGGCTAGGTTCAAACCGCTTTAAAATGGAACCTTTAACATCATATAACTCCAATGCGCCATCAAAACCATTGAGGTTAAACACCCCATCGCTGGGCACTGGAAAAATGTTAAGTTCTTGTTGTTTAACCACTGGTTCTTTTACTGCACTTGCCGGACCCTCTAGGTAATGCGAAAGCAAAGGCGATAGGTCTAACACATGCATTTTTTGCGGGTTATTGGCAAAAGGTTGTCTAACAAAAAGTTCGTTGCTGATAAAGTATTTTTTGCCATCTAAAGAACTGATGGCTTCTATTTGATGAAAGCCTAAATCGAGACTTACCTTGCGTTTATTGCCACTAAAAAAATTACCTGGTTCGTAGTCGTACAACAAATAAACAAATGGCATTAATAATGGGCTATATCCAGTGAGCACCAATAAACGCTTTTGCTCTATGAGCGTGGCTCCTGTGATTAATCCTTTTACATCTAAGGATGCGCTGGGTTTTACACTATAATTCCCTGGCACCTTTGGCAAGGCATACACACGGGTAATATTGCTCTGCCACTCTTTAGAAAACAAATACAAAGAGTCTTTTGATGCCACCATGGCTTCGCAATCAAAATTGGTTTGGTTGGAGGCTTGCGGCGTAAAATCTGTTTGTGCCTCATAAGAAAAAGCAATGGTTTCTACCACAGGACTTCTGCTTAACAAAGACAGTTTACTCACCTTATAAACCTTTAAGTTTCTACGATTGCCACTGCTGTTGTTTCCAAAATCGCCTATATAAAAGTATTGATCATCTTGTGTTACATCTTCCCAATCGATGTTGCTTAAGCCAGTTAAAGCATACACCGCTTTAATGCTGCCATTGCTACTGTCTAAAGCATAAAGGTTGATATCGGTATTATCGTTGTGGGTATAAAGCCTACTACCATACAGCACTAAGCCAGATGATTCGTGCAAGGTATCTGATAACTGAACAGATTTTATGGGTGCAATGGTAGCATTATCATACACACAAGTACCATTATTTTTGGTGGCAGCAGGATTATAGTTGTTTGCTTTGCTATCGGTGCAGCCGGGCACCTGCGCCTTAGCGGTGAAGGCCATTAACAACCATAAAACCAAAGATAAAATAGAATGACGCATGGTTTAGGGTTTTAGCAATCCTTTGAGTTTACGCTTGGCTTCTTCTTCGGCTTGCTTCTTAATTTTATCAGCCTCGGCTTTGGCTTTTGCCTCAGCTTCTTTGCGCAGTCTTTCTTTTTCGGCAGCCACTTTGGCCTCTGCTTCCGATTTAAGTTTTTGAGCCTCTGCTCTAGCCTTATCTTCGGCTTCTTTTAGTTTTTTGGCTGCCTCGGCTTTGGCTTGCGCTTCCATTTCTTTGGCCTTTCTTTTGGCTTCTTCTAAGGCTTTATCTTTTAATGAACCAGCAGAACCCGTAATTAAATCTTTGATATTGGTGGTGATTTCGGGCTTGGTAAAAGTACCACCGATGTTAAGCAGCACGGGTAAGGTTTCGTTTAAGGCAATGTCTGAACCAAGGGCGCTATTAAATTGTTTAATGGCGAGGCTAATGGCCGCATCGGCGGCACCAAGTTCTTTGCGCGGGATGTTCATTAAGCCTGTATAAGTAATGGTTTGATCCAAACCAGTTGAACCACTAAGCTCTATCAATTGATTGGCCATCTTTAATTGGAATGGTTCTGTATACACCCTTCCATTGAGCACCTTCCAATTGATTTTTGCATTGCTCACAGACATTTGTTTGTATTCTGGTTTAGCCATGATATCGGCAATTTTGCTGAGCGAACTGATATTGGTAATAGTAGCTTGAGGCAAGCTTACATATCCATTGGCTACAAGGGTGTTCATATCTGGTTGCATTTGGGATGTTAAAGTACTGCTCATGTTAAAGACAGTGCTAAAACTTCCTGTGATATGCTCGGCAGCAGGTGCCAATTTCTGAACAGTGTTAAAGGTTTTATAGGCCTTTTGAATATCTAAATTTTGGATACTAAAATCTATTTTCATGCTAGGCACTGCTGGATTTTTGGTTTCGTAATAGCCATCCATACTCATTGTTGACCCGAGTAAGTTTAAAGCAATTTTTTGGAAGTCTAGCTGTTGATTGGCCAAATGCAAACCACCTTTAAAATTGGTAATTTCCATATTGGTATACAACAACTTTTGGATGTTGCTCTTAAATTGAAAATCAATGTTGGCTGGTAAAACAAATACCGTCATGGCCGCTGTATCTTCTGCCACCACAGCAGTGTCTGTAGACTCTGTCAACCACTCGTTGGCATCTAATACGTTGCTAGTTAGGTTTAGGTTTCCTTTAAGGGTGGCATTGCCAAGGTAATAGGCATAAAAGTTATCGAGCGCGCCACTCAATACAAAATCGCTATGGCCAATGGCAGCATCAAAATTTTGAAGCAATACTTGTTTAGGTGTAAAAGTCATGGCTGCCTCTTTAATGCTAAACGGCTTGGGTAAATCGCTGGCAGCGTATTTTAATTGATTGATCAACAAACTTCCTTTGGCTTCAAAAGCTTCGTATTGGCCTTTATCGAGGGTGCTCATATTTCCTTTGGCACTCATATCTGTGGTAATGATACCTTCTAGGCTAGTGCCTTCTGGCAAGGGAACCAAGGCAGAAACATTGGCTAGGTTAATTTTACCTGCAAACAAGGCATCGATGTATGGATCGCTTTCGGGGGTTTTGGCAAATAATTTGGCATCAAAGGCATCGCCATTAAGCAGCCAGTGTAATTTCTCGAGCTTAACTTCGGTATGGTCTGGCACTCCATCTGGATTACTCACCGACAGCTTAACATTTAGCTCCTCCATGGGTTTAGGCAAGGAGGTATATTTAAACCACCCTTCATCGATGCTTAGGTTCAAACCGAAACCCGGCATAGATTGCGCATTGTAAGTACCTTTGAGAAAACCGTTGAGGGTGAGTTTTCCTTTGGTTTCTAAGCCTTTCATATCGCTGGCATAGATGGCAGGAATTAAAGATAAAAACTGTGCAATATCATTTTGTTTTACCCCCCATTTAAGGTCCATCACCATATCGTCACCAGGCATGGCAAAAGTTCCTTCAAGACCCATTTCTAGGGCGTTTAACTTAAACTGATGTTCTTTAAAAGTAAAGAGCATCTGCGCCATATCTATGTCTAAAGTACCATCCATAGACGCTTTGGTTTGATTAAGATAGGTAATACCTTCCATTTGATAGGTAAGCGCATCGATGCTAAGCTTGCTCAGCATGCTCATGAGGGTTTCGGAGAAGTCGCCAGACAAGGTATAGTTAACACCCTGTAAAGTGGCCTTCATATCGCCTTGTTGGTCGTTGTAGATTAGATTACCATTTATAATTTCTAAGCTTCTAAGCTTAAGCGAAAAAGCAGAGGAGGCAGTATCTTCTGTGGCTGCGGTGGCAGAAGAATCTACCAGAGAAATGTCCCAATTTGCGCGACCATCTTTTAAAATAGCAGTATATATTTTGGGTTGATCCAACAGGAGTTTGCGCACATTGATTTGTTCGCCGCGGATAACACTCATAAGGTCTAGCACCGCAGTAAATTCTTTGACAGCAAAGAGGGTATCGCCTAAAAAGGGCTCTTTATTGATTAGGACAATATCTTGAATACTTAGGGATAAATTAGGGAAACTACGAATAAGACTCAAACTGATGTCTTCGTTAAAACTAAGGGAGGCATTCATTTGCTGGTTGGCTGCGGTTTTAACAGCACTTACAATTTTGCCTTTAAATAAAAAAGGAGCAATTAGCAAAAGGATGAATAAAACGAGGAGGCTAATGCCAAAAATTTTCAGGATTTTCATAGCCGCAAGTTAGGCAAGATGCGGGTTACAAGCAAGCCTGCTTATTTACTCGGTATTCTAATTACAAAAGCGGTACCATGGCCAGCATCAGAATCTATATGAATTTCTGCACCTAATTTATTGAGGGCCATTTTTGCGTTATATAAACCAATGCCCGACCCCATGGCTTGGGAGGAGGCCCTAAAAAACATTTCGAAAACACGTGGCTGAAACTCTTTACCTATGCCAATTCCGTTGTCTTTAACCGTTATTACAGCTTCACCTTTACTTACATGGGCAGAAAGTTCTATTTGCTTATCGGGGTTATCAAGCTTTTGGTATTTGATGGCATTCGATAATAAGTTTTGGATGACAATCAATAAAACCAGTTTATCACTTCTAAACTCTTCGTTCTGGGTAACATTTATGTTACAAGTTATCTTTTTATCCAACATTTCGATGGCGTAGATACCTTTGATTTCATCGAGTAATTTATCAAAACGCACGCTCGAAATGGTGAGTTCGCCACGTTTTACTTTATAATATTCTAGGAGGTTAGAGATAAATTCATCGAGGCGGGTTACGTTGCTGGTAATCATATCACCAAACTCGTGCACTTCTTCCATAGAGTTGGCTTTTTGCAAGAACCCTGCAATGGCCAAGATGCCCATGAGCGGCGAACGTAAATCATGAGATACAGAGTACACAAATCGGTCTAACTCTTTATAAGCTTCGGTAAGTTCGCGGTTCTTCTCTTCCAGCAACCACTTGGTATGGTAGTATTCTGTGGCATCTTTTACCACGCTTCTTATCTCATCTTCAATCCAAGGCTTTTTAATGTATCTAAATATCTGCCCTTTGTTAATGGCATCTGTAAGGGCTTCCACGTCACCATAAGCAGTTAATAAAACCCTAAAAGGCTCTGGGTAATTGAGTCGAATTTTCTCGAACATCTCCACACCAGTCATAAATGGCATGCGATAATCCGAAATAATTACTTGAGGCTTATGCTTCTTTAATAATTCAAATGCTTCATCGGGCGAGTTGGCAAGTAATACCTCAAAATCTAACCTAAAAGAGGCTTTAAACGACATGAGGTTATTGCGTTCGTCGTCTACATACAATACAAGAGGTTTGGCTATTCTATTTTCAGACATTATGTGTTAGGTTTATAGTTCTTTTTAAATGAATTTCAAAGGTGGTTCCTACGCCGAACTCAGATTGCACCATAATTTTCCCTTGGTGCATTTCGATGGTTTTAAATACAATAGACATCCCTAAGCCAGTGCCATCACCCACTGGCTTGGTAGTAAAAAATGGTTCAAAAACTTTATTCTTAACCTCTTCGGTCATACCTATTCCATTATCACTTATCACTACAGTAATTTGTTGATCTATTTCTTTAACATTGATAGATATTTGCCCATTACCGTTATCTTGGTGTTGTTGCTGAATGGCGTAAATGGCATTGCTAAATAGGTTTAAAAACACCTGATTTAACTTACCGGGGTAACATTGAATCATCATGCTAGGAGGCATGTCTTTTTCTACTTTTACACCTGCCAATTGATTGTTTAAGATGACCAAAGTAGAATTAATTCCTTCTATTAAATCGGCCTCTAGCAGCGTATCTTCATCTTGTCGGGCAAATATCCTAAGTCCTTTTACAATCTCAGAGGTGCGATGTGCACCATCATCTATACCTTTTAGCAAAAAGCCTAATTCTTCTTGAAGATACTCGTAATCTAATTCTTCTTTTAATGCCTCAACTTTTGCAGTTTTGCTGGCTTTGTCTTCATCGGATGCTACTAATTCTTCTAAATTTTGAATCATATCTGTTAGCATTTTGATGTCGCGCTTAAGCGGATTAATGTTAGAAGTGACAAAATTAATAGGATTGTTTATCTCGTGGGCAATGCCAGCAGTAAGCTGACCCAGAGAAGCCATTTTTTCTTGCTCTACCAGTTGAGTTTGAGTATTGCGTAAATTGGTAATGGCTTCCGATAGTTGAGCATTGGATTGGTATAACTCGGTAGTTCTTTCTTTTACCTTATGTTCCAAAATTTCGTTTTGCTCTTTAACAAGTCTCTCGTTTTCGAGCATGGCAATCATTACTTCTCGTTCTTTCTCACTTTTCTCTGCTTGAAGGGTATTTATTTTATTGGCCAAGGCAAAAGACAGCAAGGCAACTTCCATGGCGGCGCCCACTGGTAAGGTATAAGTTGTTACAGGAGTTAAAGGCATAATGCCCAAATTTCTGAGCACAAAGAATACTACCCCTAAGATAAAAACAGTCCACGCAATGATAAAATACAAAGCAGATTTTACACCACGTTTGTAGATTTTAATGGCAATGACATACACCAAAGCAGCACCAGGTAAACCAATGGTATCCATCATTCGAGCGCTAATTTGATGTTGGCCTAATAACCTCACGATAGCAGCCAAACCATAAGAAACAATGATAATCCAAAGGCCTTTATTTAATTTAGGTTCAAAGGTTTCTACCTGTAAAAAATGCTGAATAAATAATACGGCGGCCACCCCCGACAGGGCGGGTAAAACAACAATAGATATTTTATGCAAATAGGAGAAATCACCTAGAACGAGTGCATAAAAATGTCCACTCAAAGTGGTTTGACCCAAGCCTATGAATAAGATATAAAGAATATAGTAAAGGTAATTTGAATCGCGGGTAGAAAGTAGTACGAACAAATTATAGAAAAACATAACCAAGATAACCCCAATAAATATTCCATAGATAAGGTTCCTTTCCATGGTGCTTGCCACACCCTCTTTTTCGGTTTGCAAAGTAATGGGTAACAACATTTGCTCTGTCCCAGAAACTCTAATTAAAGAGGTAAATGTATCACCAGTGGCAATGGGTATAGTAAACTTATGATAAGTACCAGAAGAAGAACGTTGATTATATCCTTCCCCTAAATAATTTTTTTGCGATGGCACTAAATCGTCTGTCATTAAAAACAAGGCAGACGAATCAATCAATGGATTCTCAATCATTAAAATCAACCTATCTTTAGCTGATTGATTGATGATATGGGCACATACCCAAACAGGAAATTGAGTATAATCTAAATCTAAAACACCTTTAAAACCTTTACCAGCTTTTATAGCCTCTCGCACTTGCTGGGCTGTGGCTGTTTTAGTTGAATCAATATAATAGGTACTTTGATTAAAAACCAACTGCTTTTCGCCAGAAAATAGAATTTCATCCTGACCATTGGCCAATAAAAACGAAAAAACAATTCCTATGGTTAAGAGTAATCTATTCATTTTTTGATATGCAAATCGTATATAAAGTCCATCATTCCTTTTGGACCTTTTTCGGTTGCTGTGCCGCTCAAGTTAGACTTTATTTTTTCAATTGCCAATTTTTCTTCAGGTTGTGCGAAGGGCAATTCAACTAAATCATTTATGATTAATGCAGTTGCGGTAAGGTCTTCTTTAGGATAATAAAATGTCCCATTATTTCCTAGTTCTCTGATTACATCAAATCCAACTCTTAGACAATTTCTAAGCGTCCCTGGAGAACAAAGGGCCATAAGTTTTACCCCTAATTGTGACGCAACTGCCACACCTACCCTTCCCATATAGATACTACCAATACCATAGCCAGCAATTTCTTTAGAGTTCCATAATCCACAAAATTCAGCTACTTGGTAGCGCCCAATCTTTTCTGTATAAGCATAAATTCTATCGTCTAAGATGGCAATGGCATCTTCCATGGGCATTTTAAGCGTATCACTTTTAATTTGTATACGCCCACCGCCATACACCTTCATTCCATCTTCTGATTCTACAATAATCGCATAAGTATGAGGATCGTCAATCCAATCGGCATTTAAAGAAGTTACCTTGGTTACCCCATAAGATTCTAACACCAAATGATGTCCTTTGATGTATCTTAAACAGGCCGCATGGTCTTCTGTTACCTTAAATGCCCGGATTCTTATCATTAGTCTGCGATTATCATGTTGTTTATCTCCCTTCTAAGTGACTTTACCGGCACTTTATTGGTGTAACCTATCCTAAAGATAAATACAATCTCTCTGTCTTTTAGTTTTGGTAACAGCACATCTAATTGGTTTCTTAGTTGTAGTAGGTGCTGAACTTCTTTCTCTAAAAGACCTTCTCCTTTATTCTTTGCCCTTGCAAATAAATAACTAAATTGAGTAACCGGCTGAAAAGCCAATCCCAAAGAGTTTGCCAAAATCCATAAACGTTCCATCCATTCACCCCCATGCAAATAGGCTTCTTCATTTTCAAATGGCATGCTAATAAACCCAATGGCACTAGAAGCTACCAATGCTTTTTTAGTTCCTTTCTTAAAAGCCTCACCCCCATTAAATTTACCTACCCACTCCATTACTTTTCTGCTACCAGCCACTTTTAAGGCAATCACCTCTGCCTTACTTATATTAAGCGTGGCTAGGTCTATACCATCTTTACTTGCCTCGGCATCCTCCTTTGTCCACCGCAACTCGCGCTCAAACATATCTTGATGACCTTGCTGATTTAATAACAGCAGTTTCTCTGCTTCGGTTAAAATCTCGGCAAGGTGTTGCATTTGAACGGGGTCGTTTACCAAATGCAATTGAGCCATACGGTTTGAACCAAACAATGTTAACAAGGTAGATTCGTGCAAAGGCTCTAAAGATTTTCTTTCCGAAAACAATCGATTGGTATGGCGAGCAAATAGCTGAGCTAGACTCAAGCGTTCGTTAACATTGACAGCACTTGGTTCGAACCAAATGGCTGCAACCAAACGTTTATCATTGGCATTTGGAAAATAATTGCAATGCAATAACAAGTTGATAGAATGCCCATAAATCCTTGCATTCTCAACCACAGCGCCTATAGATAAATATGAACCATAATGATGGTAATCTAACATAGATACCGAATGATGGGCATCGTGAAATACCATTAAGTAACCATCTTTAAAATAAAACTTCCATGGTTGGCAATTTCCTCCAGAAGGAGCATGCACACACGCCTCAATCAATTGATATTTCTGCTCCTTAGACAGCAAATCGGGCTTTGGATCAACCCGAAAACTGCTCATACAATTTAAAACATCTTGACGGTTTAATGGGGCAGGTCTATTAAAAGATGTGGTCTGTGGCGCGTTTTTAGGTTCAGGAATTAACTCGTCTACATCTACATAAAACCTGCCCGAAACGGTAGACTCGTTCAATAGAATCTTTCGGCTTAAATCGGCTGCCACGCCAGCACCCATGGTAACAGCCGAAGCCAGTTGTGGCCAACTTGAAATAGAGCTTTGAACCTCTATCATAGAAGCCTTCATGCGTTCAGACAATGCTTGCAAGCCCACCATTGGCATGAGGTAGGTTATTTTTTCTTCTTGTGATAATCCCTTTAACTTTTCGGGATCTAAATCTCCCATTAAGCCATGCAACAAGGGACGGTTTGGCTCTAAATCAAACCGCTCGATGTCTACTAAACATCGGTCGTTGGTTTCCATTAATACGGGTACTTGCAGTGATTTAGCTTTGTGTCTAGCCAATACTTTTATATCTAAAGCATCACACTCTTCTATCAATAAATCTAATTTACCCCCCTCATTAAAAAAAGCATCCATGTTATGGTCGTTAAGGCCATCAGAATATACTTTTAATTGGATATAAGGATCGATGCGCCAGATTTCTCTCGCACAAATTTCTGCCTTATTCTCGCCCAAATCGCTGATAGAACAACGTAGTCGATTTAGGTTACTTAAGTCGATGGTATCAAAATCTGCTAACCTAATCTCTCCAGCACCTCTCTCCATGGCAATGGTAAGCGCCACCGTTTGCCCCACACTTAAACCCACAATGCCTACTTTTTTTTGTAATAAGTTGGCCTGTTCTTGTGGGGTGATTTTGTATTTGTTACGGTTGGTTCTAACCTCAATAAATTCATCCTCTGGAAGCACATGAACTAACTCTAACTCGTGCTCATACCACACCCAATTTCCATAACACTCTATAGCCTTACCCGCCAACTTTTGATTTAGCCATGACTCAAAAAGTTCTTGCTTAAATGGAATTTGAGGGTGCTGACATTTGTATAAATCTTTTAATTGAAAAAGCAGGGTATCCAACACTTTCACTCGCTCTACTCCACCCTTTTCGGATACCAATGATTCCAAATCAATTGGCTCAGAAAGTGTATATATCTGAGGTTGAAAACGTTGAAATGCATCCACCATTAAAATGTCATATTTGCTATTTGTATAACAATAATAGCAAAATAAATAAAAGTTTCTATATTTGAATAGAACTTTTTCTACGAAAATGAGTAATAAGATTAAGGTTTTATATGTCGACGACGAAGAAAACAATTTGATGTCGTTTAAGGCTTGCTTTAGGCTTAAATATCAAGTATTTATTGCCATCAGCGCCAAAGAAGCATTAACAGTGTTAGAGAAAAATCCAGATATTCAGGTGGTAATTACAGACCAACGCATGCCGGAGATTACAGGTGTTGAGTTCTTAAAACAGCTGGTAGACCTGCACCCTTTCCCTATTCGAATTATGCTTACTGGTTTTGCCAATTTTACAGACACCGTAGATGCAGTAAACCTCGGAAAAATCTTTGCCTACCTTAATAAACCTTGGGAAGAAAAGGTATTAGATGAAACCATTCAGAAGGCCATCACCAAATTTGCCGAAGAAGAAGAAGTAAGACAAAAGGCCCAACGCACAGATGCTGCCGAGCGCAGTGCCGATCAAATGGAGTTTATCCTTAGACAAGAATTACTGTCGTAATTATTTTAGCTTTACTAAAGTCGCCCCATTGCCAAACTGCAATAAATCGGCTTCCTCAAAACCAGCTACCATTTCGGGATGCTTGCTAAGCCATGTTCTTATTTTATTTTTAAGATAGGCATTTCCCACTCCATGGATGTAAACAATTTCCTTCATTTGATGAACGAAAGCTGCCTCTAAAGTTTGTGTAAATACATCCATTTGAAAGGCAGTAATATCTACCGCAGAACCATATCCATTGCGTTGTAAGGCATCGTAATGTAAATCGATAATGGCAGCAGGCTTATCCTTTAAATTTTTAACATTAGAAACCGACGTTTCACTAAAATCTCTTTGCTTTAACGCTTGCAAATTTAAAGGTTCTAACACCTCATCTACCCTTAAAGTATAGGCTTGCTTGTTTAAAAAGAAACAGTGCTTTAGCCATTGATGAAACTTTTTAGCACTAAAATTTATTTCGGTTTGAACCAAAGCTCCAGGTTTCACAGTATGCGACTCTAAAGGCAACAACTGCACCAATAGCGCCTTCCAATCTTGCATGGCAGAGAATTTATATTTGCCCATCAAGTGGGTTTCATCTCTTTCTAACTTTAACTGCTGCCACAAATGATACACCCCATCCTCTTTTTGAAAAATATTGAGGATAACCCATTCGGAAAGATTATTGTGTACATACAATTCTATGCCATCTTCTCCTACCCTATCAAAAGCAAAAAATACCCCCAATGGATTCACCGAAGCCACCTTAAATGCCTTGGCAGCTGGCAACTCTGGCTGGTTGTTACCTGCCTTTTCCTCAAACTTTATTTTTACCAACTCGTGGGCCAAAACCGGTATTTCAAAATCACTGTCTACCGTTACCCCTATTAAATTTTTGTCTTTAATAGACGTTACAATCCCTTCCATCGGTTCGTTTACAAACCTTACCTTATCACCTAATTTTAATTGACTCATCTCATGGCAAAGCTAAGCAAGCCGAGGGAATATGCAATTTAATTTATGTCGGGAAATCTGTTTGAGTATGTTTTTCCAAAAATTCAATTGGACTTAAAATTGGGGTGCTCCTGAAGGGGTGTAGAACCAATAAATCTTTATCGCCACTAATCAAATAATCTGCGTTTGAGTTCCATGCCAAAGATAAAAACTTATCATCCTTTGGATCTCTGCATGCTATAACCTCTTCCTCAATTGAAATAAAGATAGCGTTTGACTCTAAGAAATTTATCGCTTTGACCCTAGACTGTATTGACAAGTATTTATCAAATTTTGAATGTGCGAATTTTTCGGCAAATTCAAGAAAAGTATTATTTGATTGAACCAAAACTCCATGATCTAAAACATGTTGCAGCACCAAGCGAGGAATTGAGTTTTTAATTAGATGAGCGCTGATGAGGGTGTTGGTATCAAGTACAAATATCTTAATCATTTGATTCCAATATATCTTTAAGTAATTCTTCTGTTAAACCATTACTTCTGGCTTCCTCGCTCAATTGATCCATTAATTTCTTATAATCTGCTTGATTATTTGAAAGGAATACTTTTTTCAAATAATTATTGATAGTATTTGTAATACGAATCCGCTTATCAGAAGACACTTTTAAAAATGCATCAGCTACTTGACTATCAACTTCAATTAAAATTCTACTCATACTTTAGGAATTTATATCAAATTTAACAAAAAAAACGTCAATTGACTTTAAGCAAATTTACAATAGATTTTACTTTAAGAGAATTGAATCAAAAATTTTATTTTGCCCCAATGAAAAAAGCCATACTGTTTAGTTTTTATAGCCTTCTTTATTGGGTAGCCAATGCCCAAGACTTTGATTATGCCTCTGCTCAAAATCCATACTATTGGCTCAACCGTAAACCCCATGCCGCCTACTGGCAACAAGATGTTTACTACAAAATAAACGCACAGGTAAACGACCAAACCGATATTGTTACGGCCGAAGAACTACTCACCTACACCAACCACTCCCCTGATACTTTATACGAAGTGTATTTTCACTTGTATCAAAATGCTTTTATAAAAGGTGGATACCTTGAGCAATTAAACCTTGCCAATGGTTTTAAACAAAAGTTTGGCAAATATGAATTGGCAGGCAAAGGAACTACCATCCAAAGGGTATTGGTGAATGGCGAAGTCATTACCCCTATCATCGATTTTTCGATCATGAAACTCAAGCTCAATAAACCTATCCTGCCCAATACCAGCGTCACTTTTCAAATTAATTTCGAAACGTATTTTGATGATGGTGGTAACCAACGCCGCCGCATGAAAATGTTTAAAGACCCTCAAGGCAATAAACAATATGATGGCGTACATTGGTATCCGCGCATTTGTGTCTACGATAGAAAGTTTGGCTGGGAAACTGATCAGCATTTGGGTAAAGAATTTTATGGCGACTTTGGCCAGTTTGATATTAACCTTACCCTTCCCTCTCACTATATTGTAGATGCCACTGGAGAATTGCAAAACGAAGCAGAGGTATTGCCGGCCGAGTTACGCGCCAAACTAGAGCTTAGCAATTTTAAAGATAAACCTTATGGTGAAGCTGCCTCTGTGATTATAGCCCCCGATGGCAACACCAAAACATGGCGTTTTAGGGCAGTTAATACCCACGACTTTGCTTGGACAGCCGACCCTACTTATCGCATTGGTGAATATGTTTTACCCATGCCCGGAAACCCGCGTGGCAAAGTACGTTGCATTGCCCTGGCGCAAGAACCACATGCCGCTGGTTGGCAAGATGCCGCCAAGTTTAATGCCCTCATCATTCAAACCTACAGCAAAGATTTTGGCATTTATGCCTACCCCAAAATGATTGTGGCCGATGCCCGTGATGGCATGGAATACCCTATGCTAACCTTAGACAATGGCCGCTCGCCAGGATACTATGGACTGTTTGCCCACGAGATTGGTCATAATTGGTTCTTTGGCATGGTGGGCAACAACGAAACCTATCGCGCCAGTTTAGACGAAGGATTTACACAATTTCTGACACATTGGAGCATGAGCCGCTTGCGCGGAGAAACCAGAGTAAACAGAAATTCCTATCCCGGCAAACACTATATTCCCATGTCGAGCTTGGATCAAACCGTCATGTACGGATACCTAAGAGATGCCATCTTACATTTAGACATGCCATTAAACACCCATAGCGACGACTTTAACGGTGCACTGCATCATGGCGGAGGCTACGGACATGTATATTACAAAACTGCCACCATGTTGTATAACTTGCAATATGTATTGGGTGATTCACTTTTCTTAGCCGCCATGCAACATTATTTTAACCAATGGAAAATGGCTCACCCCTATTTCGAAGATTTTAGAAATAGCATCATACAGTTTACCCATGTAGACCTTAACTGGTTTTTCGACCAATGGATGGAAACCACCAAAACCATTGATTATGGCATTGCTAACACCAAAAAAATCAATAAAGACACCCTTGCCATTACCTTTAAACGCAAAGGCGAAATGCAAATGCCTATCGACTTTACCATCACCTATCAAAACAATACTACCCAACATTTTTATATTCCAAATACTTGGTTCAACAAACAAACCGCTGCTACCGTATTACCTAAATGGACTGGCTGGGGATTGCTTAACCCAACCCATACCGTAATGGTTCCTGTAAAAGGAAAAGTAAAAAATATAGAAATCGACCCAAGCAAACGATTAGCAGATGTAAACTTATTAAATAATACCAGCAAAGCGCCTATCTTATTTAGCTTCGACCATCAAATTAGCTCGCCACCCAACAGGCATCAATACTTGCTTAAAATGCGACCAGACCTATGGTATAATAATTACGATGGATTTAAAATTGGGGTGCATGTGAATGGTAATTACCTCAACTTAAAACACCGTTTTAGCTTTACTACTTGGTATAATTCGGGCTTAGCCAACAACCGCTTTACCGAGCAATATCAACGTGCTTCGGGCATTGACATCTTGCATTATCAATTTAGCTACAAGCATAGAATAGATAAATTCGAGGAGGTATTTGTGCAGAGCAGGTTCTTAGATGGCTTAAACTTGCAACGCCTTGGATGGGAAAATACCATTGGCAAAAGCACCTTTAGAATTGCAGCCAAGTTTATGAAACGCCATCAAATTTACTACTTAGCGGGTTCGCAAAAGTTTTATG
>CAYUDC010000028.1:18066-27208 GCA_964443415.1 uncultured Chitinophaga sp.
AAAAACGGCTGCACCTTTTTCTAAGTATCATTTTTCGGGCATTCAAGGAACTTTGGTTCAAACCGCAAACTTGCATAAACTAGAGTTGAAAGGGAGGCTGTATGGTAGTTATATTTATGGCGACAATGTGCCTGGAGAATTTTTGTTAAACTTAGGAGGCGCTAGCACAGAAGAGCTCTTAGAAAATAAGTTTACCCGCGCAGCTGGCATCATACCAGAGCCATGGATGACTTATAGTACTACAGGTAACCACTTTCAATTAGGGGGCGGTTTGAACCTAAGAGGCTTTGCTGGGTATGTGAACATGATGACACATAAAGATGTAAACTATTCCGTGTTTAATGGCAACTATGGTGGTGCGATTAATATGGAAGTTGACTTTGACCGGTATTTAGAATTCTTGCAGATTTCTTCTCTAAATAGGTTTATCCATATAGACAGTTATTTGTTTGCCGATGCAGGTATCTTAGGTGCTTATCTTAAGGATGTGGGCGCTGCGGTACCTGAGTTTAAATTACAAACCAATATTTTGGCAGATGCTGGTGCAGGGATTGCATTAACCATTAAAAAGTGGGGCATGTTAGATGACCCAAAACCACTCACCATCAGATTGGATGTACCTTATTACCGCAGCATCACCTTGCCAGGCGAAACCCAAAACACCGCCTTTAGATGGGTGCTTGGTGTAGGTAGGTGTTTTTAGAAAGGGAAGCAAAAAAGAAGGGGAATGGCTACTAGGCAGCATTAATAATGACTGACGGGATAAATGTCGGGATAAACTACCCTAAAAAATCCAAGAATTCCCTTATTTTAGTGGACTATATTTAAGCATCATGTTACAGCACCTAGAACCAAAAGCTTTGTGGGACCATTTCTCGGCCCTCAATGCCATACCAAGAGCCTCTAAAAAAGAAGAACAAGTGATTCAATTTATGTTGGATTTTGGAGCTTCCTTACAACTCCCTACCACCAAAGATGCTGTTGGAAATGTGATCATAAAAAAGCCTGCTAGCCCAGGCATGGAAAACCGCCCTACCTTGGTGCTTCAAAGTCACCTCGACATGGTGCACCAGAAAAATGCCGATACTGTTTTTGATTTTGCCACACAAGGCATAGACATGTTTGTAGACGGCGATTGGGTGCGTGCCAAAGGTACCACTTTAGGCGCCGATAATGGCATTGGCGTAGCCACCATCATGGCCTTGCTTAGCGCTACCGATATCGCCCACCCTGCCCTCGAAGCCTTGTTTACCATAGACGAAGAAACTGGCATGACAGGCGCCATGGGATTAGAAGGTGGCCAACTAAAAGGCAATATTTTGTTGAACCTAGACACAGAAGACGATAGAGAGCTTTGCATTGGCTGCGCTGGCGGCATTGATGTATCAGGCACTGGAAGTTACAACTCACAAGAAATTCCTACTCACTGGAAAAATTTCACCCTTACATTAAACGGACTTACAGGTGGTCATTCGGGGATGGATATACATTTGGGCAGAGGCAATGCCAACAAGCTATTGGCACGTACTTTAAAGAGTATTCAAAAGAATATTCCGTTTAAACTCATCGCTTTTGATGGTGGTGGACTCAGAAATGCCATTCCAAGAGAAGCCTTTTGCCACATTGCAGTGCAAGAGCAACATGTTTCGCTGCTAGAAAATTTGGCAAATAACTTGGCAAGGGTTTTTACCGTAGAGCACTTGCTTACCGACCCCCAACTGATGCTAAGCATAAAGCCTGCCGCAAGTTTTGATACCGCCATGTCGGATGATTTTGCCAAGGCATTGATCAATGCATTATATACCATTCCAAATGGCATCTATCGCATGACGCCGGGCATCGAAGGTTTGGTTCAAACTTCTAATAATTTAGCGCGTGTGTTGGTTCAAACCGAAACCTACGAAATACATTGCTTATGCAGAAGTTCTGTAGACTCCGAAAAACTAGACCTTGCAGAGGTGATCATGAGTGCCATGGACCCCCTTAATGGCAACACCCACACCAAAGGCTCTTACCCTGGTTGGGCACCCTTGCCAAACTCTAGCATCGTTCAATTGATGCGAAAGCAATATGAGGATTTGTTTGGAGAAAAGCCGCATGTGAATGCCGTGCACGCCGGACTAGAATGTGGTATTTTAGGCATTAACTATCCTAACATGCAAATGATTTCGTTTGGACCAAACATTAGAGGCGCGCATTCACCAGACGAATGTGTTCAAATTAGTTCGGTTCAAAAGTTCTGGAAATACCTCTTAGCCGTTATTGCCAATATCGAAGCCTAATGCTCGAAGACCAGTTTGCGGTTTTTATTGATGTGATGCTCCCATTGCATCTAGATGCTTTATACACCTATCGGGTGCCAAGAGAGCTTGAGCAAGAAATTGCCATTGGTAAAAGAGTGTCTATTCAGTTTGGCGCTAGAAAGGTCTACTCTGCCCTTATTGCAGCCATTCATCATACGCCACCAAAAGGCTATGAGGCTAAATACATTTACAGCGTTATTGATGATACGCCCATCATCCATCCAATTCACTTAGAATTTTGGAAATGGATGAGCCAATATTACCTCTGCAGTTTAGGCGATGTGATGCAGGCGGCTTTGCCAGCTGGCTTAAAATTAGAATCGGCCACAAGGGTTGAAGCCAATGAAGATTTCGACCCCAACAGCATTGAATTAGATGCCAAAGAATACCTTATTTGGGAGGCTTTGGAGGTGCAAGCAGAACTTACTTTGGATGATATTTCTGAGATTGTAAGGCTTAAGAATGTATTTCCATTGGTTAAAAGCATGGTGGGCAAAGGCATGATTAGGATAAGGGAAGAACTCTTAGGAAAATACAAACCAAAAACCATTACCTGCTTTGAGTTAAACCCCATTTATGAAGGTGAAAAAGCCATGGCAGCTTTGTTTGATAGTTTAGAAAAGAAACCCAAACAGCTACAAATTTTGTTGGCTTACCTTCACTTAAAACAACAAAAAGAACTCACCGATAGAAGCAGTATTTTAAAGCTAGGAGGCATGGCTTCTTCCTCTTTGCAAACCCTCATTAAAAATCAAGTACTACAGGGGTACGAGGTAAATGTAGATAGATTGCAAATGGAGTTGATGCCCAAAGAAGCATTTATCCTTAACCCGCATCAACAAGAAGCCTATGATGCCCTTACACTGGCCCTAGAAAACAAAGATGTGGCGCTTTTGCAAGGCATTACAGGCAGTGGCAAAACCCATGTGTATGTAAAGCTCATGGAAGAAGCGCTAAAGACAGGCAAGCAGGTGTTGTTTTTATTGCCAGAAATAGCACTTACCTCACAAATAATTAAGCGCATCAATAAATATTTTGGCGAGCATTGTGTGGCCTATCATAGCAAATTTAACGACCAAGAGCGGGTAGAGATTTGGAATAAAGTGAATGATGGCGACTACAAAATAGTGATTGGTGCACGCAGTTCCATCTTTTTACCTTTTAGAGAATTGGGCTTGGTGATTGTGGATGAAGAACATGAAGGTTCATACAAACAACAAGACCCCGCGCCGCGCTACCATGCGCGTGATGCAGCTATGATGTTGGCAAAAATTCATGCTTGCAAAACCATTTTAGGTTCTGCCACACCCTCCATGGAAATGTATTACATGGCTAAAATAGGAAAGTATGCTTGGGTACATTTAGACAAACGTTACCATGAAGTTTCTTTGCCAAACATAGAAACTGCCGACCTTACAGAAGAAAGACGTACCAAGAAAATGATGAAGGAAGACATTGGGTTTACCTTGCATCAAGCCATCGAAGAGACCTTACAACTAAACGAACAAATTATACTGTTTCAAAACCGCAGAGGCTATGCCCCATTTATCAGCTGTAATACCTGTGAGTGGGTGCCTAAATGTAAGAACTGTGATATTAGCTTAACTTATCATAAATACATCGACTCATTAAAATGCCATTACTGTGGGTATACAGCTGCCATTCCCAATAGTTGCCAAGCATGTGGCAAACCCAATATGACCTTAAAAGGAACTGGAACAGAAAAGGTAGAAGATGAGTTAGGTGAATTATATCCTAAAACCAGAATAGCCCGATTAGATTTAGATGCGGCCAAAACCAAGCATGGCCACGAAGAGATTATTCGCAGCTTTGAGAACAGACAATTTGATATATTGGTAGGCACCCAAATGCTCAGTAAAGGCTTAGACTTTGAGCATGTAAATTTGGTGGGAGTAATTAATGCCGATTCGCTGTTACAATTTCCTGATTTTAGAGCGCACGAGCGAGCCATGCAATTGTTGATGCAGGTAAGCGGACGAGCTGGAAGAAAACACAAGCAAGGAAAGGTAATTGTGCAAACATCTTTGCCCAATCATTATGTATTGCAATTACTAAAGCAGCATCAATATTTACCCTTACTAGAGAAAGAGCTAGAAGACCGTGAGAAGTTTGCATATCCACCTTTTTACAGGTTGATAAAATTGGTGATTAAACACAAAGATTACAAGGTAGCAGAACACGCCGCTAGCAGGTTAAGAAATATAGTGGAGCCTCAAATCAGTGGCATTATCATGGGACCCGCCAGCCCTTATGTTGGTAAAATTAGAAATTATTATATCAAAGAAATTTTAGTCAAGCTACATCGCCAAGCACCTAATTTAGCTGGCACCAAGCAAATAATCAAACAAGCCATAAAACAGGTGTATGAAGATAAATCGTTAAGAGGCTTGATTATTTTTGCAGATGTAGACCCTGGTTAGGTTTTAGCTTTTTCTCTTTTTGACCCAACCTAATATAACGTAAAAGAAAAGGATTAAGGTGGTGGTAGCCAAAGTGAGGCCCATGCTATTTTTCTTCTTCAATTCTTTTTGAAGTTTACGCTTAATATCTTCTTCTGTTTGTTTGTTTTCTTGCCATTTGCTGTCATCTACCCTGATGCTTTTAGATAGGGTATCATTGGCGGCAAGGCGCATGAGTTCTTTGGTTTCGTCTTTGCCTGCATCGGGGTCTACCCCACCCGAGATGATAAAATTGTGTTGTATAATTTCTTTGGTGCGCGAGCAAAGTTCGGTTTCAACACCCAAAACACCTTCTGTTTGAGAGGCATACACCAAATAGAATTTACCGCTCGTAAAGCAAAAACCGCAAGAATTTTTATTGCAAGTAGATGCCAAAGATAATTTATAAGGAGTGGTATCTAGTTTTATCTCTGCATCATCAATCCCTTTATAAAATCGAATCACTTGAAAATTTTCGACAGTTAATGGTTTTCCAGCAGCATCAAAAGCGTTGGGTAAAGTAACTGTTTCTAGGTGCTTACCATAAAAAATCAGGCCAGCCCTTTTATAATTATCTGCAATGCTAATTTGCGAACAGCGGCAGGCAAAGATAGATTGTATTGAACCAACCCATAAGAAAAGAAAAAGAAGGGATGCTTTAAAATTCATGCTTCGAAATTAGCGATAATTTTAGTGACTTACTACGACATGTTTTGGCAGGCTAATTATCTACTTTTGAAGGCCATTGAACGTTAAAACCTAAGTATAAATGAAAAAAAAATCCATGCCCACCCCTATTTTTAATAAGCAAGCCACCAATTTTAATCAGGTAGAACTATCAAAAGTGTTTACCGGAAGAAGAGAAGCTTTTATCAATGAAATGAATCTTTTTGCCGCACATTTTAACTATATCCCCAACTTAATTGTAGAGCAAGACATTGATTGTATGAAGGCCAACCAATGGTTTTTAGACCATTATGAGCCGGATATCAATGACTTTTATTTTAGTAGGAGATTTTATAAAAAAAGCAATAAATCAGACTTGGACGATGTTTTTTACTTCCTTCACGAAGATTTGATGGTAGATTTTGATATGAATCAATCTGTTTGCAGGTTGTTGTTTAGAAAAACTGATATTGTAAAAGTAGAAGAAATAGCCAAAGGCCTTGGTAAATTTAGAAACCGTAAACAAAAAGGAAGGCCTGAAATGCTTTTATTATATAACGGCATGACTGGCATAGAAACTGTACGTTGCCCGATTAAAAAACCAAAATTGAACCTTATAGATAATTACAATGATGATTTTTTAGAAATTCATGAAACCATTTATGCCAGGTTATCTCGTAAAAACGACAAGGGATTGGTGGTTTTACATGGCAAACCAGGCACAGGCAAAACTTCTTATATCCGATATTTAATTGCCTCGGTTAAAAAGAACGTGATTTTTCTGCCACCCAATATGGCAAGCGTAATCACCAATCCAGAGCTCATTTCGATATTGGTAGATCAACCCAACTCCATCTTAGTAATTGAAGATGCAGAAAATATTGTAATTGACCGTGAACAAAATGGAAACTCTCCTGTATCGGCATTGCTAAACATCTCAGACGGATTATTGGCAGACTCTCTTAATGTACAAATCATTTGTTCATTCAATACAGACATCTCTAAAATAGATCCGGCCTTGATGCGAAAAGGCAGACTGATTGCCAAATATGAGTTTAAAGACCTTGAAGTAGACAAAGCGCAAAAACTATCAAAGAAGCTAGGGTTTAAAACCCAGGTGACAGAGCCCATGTTTCTTACTGCTATTTACAATCAAAGCGAGAAGGAGTTTTACGATAACAAAAAAAATAGGCGTATTGGCTTTTAAGCTTTGAAAAATTTTAATCCACCAATTAAAGCTTACCTTTGCTTTCAATCCTTAAGGGTATGGAAATAATAAACATGGTGGCCAAAACGCAGTTTGGCCTGGAAGCCATCTTGGCGACCGAATTAGGCGCCTGCGGCGCCCAAAACATTGAAACACACAACCGCGCCGTTAGCTTTAGCGGAGATACCAGTGTACTGTATCGCGCCAACCTGTGTCTTAGAACCGCGCTAAAAGTATTGGTGCCTATTCATAAATTTTATGCCATCAATGAAGATAAACTGTATAAAGGTATACAACAAATTGAGTGGGATAAATACCTTTCTAAAGAGGGCACCCTTGCCATCCAAACCAGCCTCAAAAGCGACTTTTTCTCTCATTCACATTATGTATCGCTCAAGTGCAAAGATGCCATTGTAGATCAGTTTAGAGACAAGTACGGAATCAGACCCAGTGTAGATTTGGATCAACCCGACCTTAGCATAGACATACACATACACCAAGATGAAGTGAGTGTATCGCTTAATAGCTCAGGTGCAAGTTTACATCGCCGAGGCTATAGAACAGACAGCACCTTGGCTCCCATCAATGAGGTGTTGGCCGCAGGTATGATTATGCTCACGGGTTGGAATGGAGAAGGAAATTACTACGACCCAATGTGTGGCAGTGGAACCTTGCTCATTGAAGCTGCCATGATTGCTAAAAATATGCCTCCCAACCTTTACAGAGAACGATTTGGCTTTGAAAGCTGGAAGAACTTTAACCATGGCATTTTTGAAAGTGTAAAGGCAGAGGCCATTAAAAATATGCATCCGTCTAAGGCCCACATTGTGGGTAGCGACAAAACATATAAAGCCATTGAAATAACCCGCGAAAATGCCCAAAGAGCGCATGTAGACGACATCATAGAAGTAAGCAACAAACGCTTTGAAGAGGTTAAAGGACCAGAAGGTGGAGGCCTAATGATTATAAACCCACCTTATGGCGAGCGATTACCTATCGAAGAAATTGGTGCATTTTACAAGCTCATGGGCGATATCATGAAAAAAGAATTCAATGGCTTTGATGTATGGATGATTTCTTCGAATATCCCAGCACTGAAAAAAGTAGGACTAGCGCCTTCTAAAAAAATCCCCTTGTTTAATGGGGCCCTCGAATGTCGTTACCATAAATTCGAGATTTATAAGGGCACACGGGATAAAAGAAAACTGGCAGAAAATGCAGAAACATCCGACCCTCAAGAAGAAGTATCACAATAATATTTTACAACATGAAATACCACTTATTTGGAAACACCGGACTACGCGTATCCGAGCTATGTTTAGGAACCATGGGCTTTGGCACAGAAAATGGCTGGGGAGCCAACCAGCAAGTTTCTAAAGAAGTTTTTGACACCTATGCCAACGCAGGAGGAAACTTTATTGACACTGCCAACATCTATACCGCTGGCACTTCCGAGAGATTTGTAGGTGAGTTTATGGCAGCAGACCGCGACCATTTTGTGGTGGCTACCAAATATGGTTTAAAAGACCGTAACGGCGACCCAAATTTTAGCGGTAACCATCGCAAAAACATGGTGCGTTCGGTTCAAGAAAGCCTGAAGCGCCTTCAAACAGATTATATAGATTTGCTTTGGCTGCATATTTGGGATTTTACCACATCGCCAGAAGAAGTGCTCATGGGACTGAACGACCTCATTCAACGTGGCATGGTGCATTATATTGGAATCAGCGACACTCCAGCATGGCGCGTAGCCCAAGCCAATACCATAGCCGAGTTGCGCGGTTGGCATAAGTTTGCAGGGATTCAAATAGAATATAGCTTAATTAGCAGAAGTGCCGAAAGAGATTTATTACCTATGGCTAAAGCCCTAAATTTATCGGTAACACCATGGGCCCCATTAGCTGGTGGTGCCTTAACTGGCAAATATTTACGTGGCGAAAAAGGCAGGTTGCCTGATGCCTCTAAACGATTAAACGAACGTAGCACACTCATTGCGCAAACCGTAGTAGATGCCGCTAAAGACTTAGGATGCCAACCCTCTCAGGTAGCCTTGCAATGGACGCGTCAACGCTCTCAGCAGGTAATTCCTATAGTAGGTGCCACCAAGGCAAGCCAAATTCAAGAGGCATTGGGATGTATCAATGTAGAGATTCCAGCGCATTGGATGGAAAAACTGCATGAGGTTTCGGCCATCGAATTAGGCTTCCCACATGACTTTTACAATGAGCCAGGCGTAATTGATGTGAGCTACGGACAAACCAAAGACCAAATTATTTTTTAGGGTTAACCCGCTTTAATTTAACAAGAAATTTAGTCTCTTCTAACTTAAAGTGCTCAGCATTTTCGTAAGGTAAATCCAATACTTTCCAGCCATCCTCTGCTGTAATAAAGTCGTACCTTTCTTTGGCAAGTGTTACCAACAAAGGCATCTCTAGACCTTTAACATCAGACACCAAACGATAATGCAGCTCGTTTAAATCATTGCGTTGAGCAATGTAATATTCTAA
>CAYUDC010000029.1:0-1202 GCA_964443415.1 uncultured Chitinophaga sp.
CGCCCTCTTTAGCATAGCCGCCGCCGCTGCAGTGTTGGGTCAACCCGAAAAAAGTGAAGGCTAATTACCAAAAGTATAACTAACGCCTATCTGCAAACCCGTATTGCTAAATGGCAAGCCAAAAGATAAGGATTTGGCGGGCTCATTTTCATTAAAAGTGCCAGTGCCACCGCTTGGAAAATCTAAATTCTTTACAAATTCCGTTTCTCTTTGTCTGGTGCTTAAACCTCCTAGAGCGTTATTACCATTGATGGTATAAGCGGTAATCTCTGAACGCTTGGGAGCATAGTTGATCATTTGAAATTGCCATTCGCCAAACACACTCCAAGCCTTTTTAATGGGACACCTTACACCTAAAGCAGCTTGATATCCTGTGGCCATGCCACCATACACTTTGGTGGTTTGCCGTACAATATTAAACACGCCTCCATTAAGGTTAGAGGCATCCTCGAGCTCACGTTGATAGTTTCCAAAACCCAACACCAAACCAACACGGGCATAAGGTGTGTATTTGGTTTGCGGCAAACTAAGCACCAGCGATGGATTTAGAAAGACCATTCGGGTATAATAGGTATTGATAAGATTTGCTTCACCCACATTTTCTACCACACGCTTGTTGTAAATCTCAGACTTAGTACCATGTAAATATTGCGCCCCTAACTCTAGGGCCAAAAATGGCTTGAGCTGACAATAAAAACCTATCCCCGCGGCTGCACCGCTTGTCCATCTCACCTTAACTGAGCTATACTGCATGTCTGTGCCACCAGCAGCCCTTTCAAAAGACGTTTGATTAAAAGAGTTGTTAGGATTCTGTGCCAAATGATAGCCAGCATATGTTTTTATGCCAAATTTTTGAGCCCACAAAGACGTGGTGCCTAAGCAAAAAATAAACAAAGTAACAAAGCTTAAAAAGCTTGTTTTGTAAAAGAGGTTTATGGTAGGTTTCATAAAATCAAAATTAGCTTTTTATTCTAATTGTTGCCTAAATTTTCTTGCCGCCTTTCTCATCATTCGCTTCAATGGTTTTAACTTCTTCACGGGGTACATGCGGTTATTATAAAAGTGGCTGCGCTGGTTGCCGAGTAAATAATGAAAGGTTCCATAACCTATTTTCGGAATGTAAAATATTAAATTATCTGATACAACATTGTTATGCTTAAATTGCATATGCCCCGCGTGTATGGCCCCACTCTCCAACACTC
>CAYUDC010000029.1:1302-5500 GCA_964443415.1 uncultured Chitinophaga sp.
TTGTTATGCTTAAATTGCATATGCCCCGCGTGTATGGCCCCACTCTCCAACACTCTTTCTCTTTCTCTTTCTCTTTCCCCGGTTCCCGAGCTTGGCCGAGGGACTCCTAAAAACAAGGTATTCTCACGCACCTGATAAGTTAACAAAGGAAGTTCGCTATGGGCATGCACCTTATCATTTAAATAGATGGCATAGGTTTGACCCCACAGTTGAGGATAGCTGATAAGGTTATGCTCGATGATGGCGCTCAATCCAAAGCACTCGATGGCATTTCCATAACATTGATAGATATAGTTTGAAGCCACCACTACCTTACTGGGCTCTCCTATAAAAATGCCCGACATTTGACCCCCATGCCTAGCATACGCACAATACGATAGGGTATTAAATCGGATGTCTACTTCTTGTGCGGCCGAAACTTGTATGCCATCCCATCCAGTGCTATCAATTAGGTTATAGGATATATTAACTCCTGTAATTGGATGTGGCAATAACTTTACTTGCCCACCCTGTTGAGGACAATTTAATAGCATACCATTTCCTTCGTGATAAAAACTATTGCCAATATAAATACCTTCATTACCAACTTTGGCAATGCGGTTATGATGGATGTAGATCCCTTGTAAATGAAAATTTTTAAACTGCTCTAACTGGTAACAGTTGGGGTCTGTTTTTATGGTAATGCCAGAAGAGGCAATGTCTTCTATTGATACGCCACATATTTCTATGCCCTCACTAAAATCACCAAAGCTAATGGCAGAACCCTTGGGCAAATGGGCTACGCGAATGCCATACTCATTTTTGTGCGAGGCAATGCCCATGAGTTTGATATGTTTGGCACCAGAAAAAGAAAGGCCATAAAAGCCATCCAAAGGTTTGGTAATGGTAGCCATTCCTTTTGCATTGCAAATTACCAATGGATGTAATTGACTTCCTTTAATCTGTTCGAATTTAATGGGAGCCCTTGTGCCAGCAAGAATGGCAAGGGTATCTCCGGGGGCAGCATGCAAGTAAAGTGCATTAAAAACAATTTGCGCCGACCCAATAGGTAAGGTATCTATTTGTTTTACCCAATCTACCTTGGCAGGTATATAAAATGTTTTGGCTTTGGTTTGACCCAAAGCACAGAGGCAAACAAAAATAAAGAGACACCCATTCTTTAAATAGCTAAGCTTTGCTACCATACGTAAAGGCAAACTAAGCATAAAAAACAAATTACACTAAATTGATTTGCTAGATTGTATAAAAGCCATTATGTTGCTACTACTATGCCCAAGTATATTTTATGCCTCTGTTTTGGTATTTTATCTAGCTGCTTGTTTAGCCAACAACGAAGTACGGTGCAAGGATCTTGGTTGCCGCCCTTAAAATTGGTTCAAACCTTTACGGCAGATAGTAGGGCGCATCGCTTGAGCATGGCACGCAACTTCGACCAAAACAGCTGGACCGCCTCGATGGGTGGTGCATTGCCCTTACTTAACTTTAATTTATTTGGTAGGGCAGCCCAATGGGGCATTGGCGGTTCTACTTGGCTCACCCTGCAAAGAAAAAATAGCGCTGGCGCGGTAATCAATACCGATTTTTTCGCAGATTCGTGGTTAGATATTAGAATATATAGAAGCATTTGTCTTAGAGTAGGAACAGGCCATACCTCACAACATTTATCGGACGATGCCATTGTCTTAGGTTTACCATTTACCAATTATGCCAAAGACTTTCATTATGTGGGGTTAGTATATAATCCCAGAAAAAACTTTCAGGCATACACCTTGGTGCATTATAATTACAACTTTAAAACACAAACCGACCTATCTGGTAAGTTTATGTTTCAGCTGGGTATGGAACAACAATTGGTGAGGTTAAAGCAAAACCAAGGACTATATTATGCTTGGGATTTAAAGTTAAAAGAAGAGTTGGGGTTTGACCCAACTTTTAATGCACAAATAGGTTGGCGAGTTTTAAATGGGGCTGGAAGAGCTTTTAGGATGGCCATAGACCAAAGTATGGGAAGAGAAGAAAGAGGAAGTTTCATGTACCAATCACGTAACTTTGCGCGCTTGGGAATTTATCTAGACTTATAATATGCGCTTGGTTCAAACCGTCTTATTTTGCATTAGCTTTTTTTTAAGCCAAACCATTTGGGCACAAGACAGCCTGGCATTAAACGAGCCTAAGTTTAGTCAAAGGCAAAAGGCAATTGTACTAGGTTTAGCCGCACAGCAGGCCGCCAGTGTATATTTTGAGTATAAATGGTGGTGGGAAAACAATTACCATGCCTTTCATCACGAGAACGATGGTGGGTTAAACAACTATAGTTTGGGGATAGACAAGGTGGGACATTTTTATACCTCCTACATGTATAGCAATTTGTTGTACGAATTAATGCAATGGGGCAAATTTTCTGAGAAAAGTAGCGAGTGGGTGAGCGTAATTTTACCATTTGCCTGGGCTTTAAGCATAGAAATTGGAGATGGCTTTTCTAAATACGCTTTTAGCAGTCAGGATTTAGCCGCCAACTCTCTAGGAATTGCTTATGCGGTGGCCCAGCGAAAAGTGCCCGCCTTAAAATACTTTACTTTTAAATACAGCTATTTTCCATCGAGGTATTTTATAGACAAACAAATGAAAGGTTGGTCGTTGGTTTCTGATTACGATGGACATATTTATTGGCTAAGCGCGGATGTTCATGGAATTTTACCAAAACAACTAAAGCCCTATTGGCCTAAATACCTGAACCTGGCAGCGGGATATGGCATTCACAATTTTAGGCCATTAGAACCATTTACAGAAGGACCACCCCTTTTAAGGGAATTTCACATAGGATTTGATTTTAACCTCAATCGCCTACCAGCCAAAAAACCAGGATGGAAGACATTCTTTAGAATGGCAGATCATTACCATTTACCAGCGCCAGGTATAACAAAAGTAGGAGCTGACGAATGGCGGTTTAAGGCATTATTATTGCGTTGACCCAATATTTAAATGAGACATTTTTACTCATTGATAAAAAAACTCCATTAACATCAAATTTTGACCTCCTAAAATAAGTTGACAATTCCCAAAATGGGCTTTTACCTACGTATTTTCCCTTTTTAATACACTTATTGCGACAATTAATACAGCAACTCACATAAAAAATACGCCGTTTGTGACTAGCATTTTACAATTGAGCATATTTATAATCGGTATTGTGTGACAATGAATACTTTTAATTATTAAATGTAAATAATTGAGGTACCTGCCACTAAAAATTATTCTATGCAACACAATTACAAGAAATTAAGAATTTCATTTTCCTTTTTCGCATTACTTTTTGCCTTGTCCTTAGGCAATCAAGGATTTGCCCAAACAGCTTCAGTAACCGCAGGCAACAATCCAGCCTGTATGGGAGTTAGCAATCCAATTACCATCACCTACTCTGGATTAAACACCGGAGATGATTACTCGGTAAGATGGGGAGCTACTTTAGTAGGAACCATTACGGCCCCTCACAGTGGTTCTGGTACTATTAGCTACAATACCAATGGTTTAAGTTACACCTTTCCCTCGGGTTTTACCTTCGAAAACCAAACAACCTCGGGTACTGATGCAACTGCCAATTTCACCTTAAATGATCTTCCATCTGCGGCACCCGTGTTTGGTTCAGACTTTTCAGGAACCTATGATGGCTCATTTCATTTAGGTACTGTTTCGGTAGACCCTGGACAGTCTATAGCTTGGTATACAGCCTCTAGTGGGGGCTCTACTACAACTGGATTAAAGACAGTTGGAACTGCAACCTTTTATGCAGCAACTGTAGACAATGCAACTGGTTGCGAAAGCAGCAGCAGAACTTCGGCAGATGTTACCCTATCTGCCAAAGAATTAACAGTAAGTGTTTCGGCTAACAATAAGCAATATGATGGTAACGACGCTGCTACTTTAACTTCGGCCAGCTTTAATGGCATTGTGGGTAGCGATGATGTAACGATAGGCGGAACCGTTACAGCTACCTTTGATGACAAGACAGTTGCCAATAGCAAACCTATTACTTTATCAGGCTCTTATACCAAATCGGGGGCAGATGTAGGTAACTATTATATCACCCAGCCTTCTGGTTTAACAGCGAATATCACTGCCAAAGAATTAACAGTAAGTGTTTCGGCTAACAATAAGCAATATGATGGTAACGACGCTGCTACTTTAACTTCGGCCAGCT
>CAYUDC010000029.1:5600-16075 GCA_964443415.1 uncultured Chitinophaga sp.
GCTAACAATAAGCAATATGATGGTAACGACGCTGCTACTTTAACTTCGGCCAGCTTTAATGGCATTGTGGGTAGCGATGATGTAACGATAGGCGGAACCGTTACAGCTACCTTTGATGACAAGACAGTTGCCAATAGCAAACCTATTACTTTATCAGGCTCTTATACTAAATCGGGAGCAGATGCGGGTAACTATTATATCACCCAACCTACTGGTTTAACCGCTAATATTACTGCAATAGAATTAACTGTAAGCGTTTCGGCTAACAATAAAGAATATGATGGTATAGCAACTGCCACTTTAGGAGCTGCTAGTTTTAATGGCATCATCGGTAGTGATGACGTAACTATTGGAGGAACAGTAACAGCTGAGTTTAACAATAAAAATGTTGGCAATAATAAACCAATTACCTTAACAGGCTCTTATACCAAATCGGGCTCTGACGCTGGAAATTACTATATCACACAACCGAGTGGACTTACAGCCAACATCACAGAAAAAGATTTAAATATCATTGTAACTGCTCAAAACAAAGTATATGATGGAAATGATGCAGCCACACTTAACACACCAAGCTTTAGTAATTTAATAGGCGGTGATGATGTATCCATTGGCGGAACTGTTACAGCCAACTTTAACAATATCAATGTAGGCAATACCAAGCCAGTAAGCTTAACTGGCAACTATACCATTTCTGGTTCGGATGCTGGTAATTATAATTTAATTCAACCTAGCGGCTTAACTGCTAATATTACACCAAAAGACTTATACATTACTGCAGACAACCAAGCTAAATGCCAAGGGGTTGGTGTAACCTTAAATGGAACCGAGTTTAGTGTTTCGGGTATTATTTCTCCGGATGAAGTTACCAGTGTTACACTAACCAGTGCGGGTACTTCAGCTGGAACAGCAGCAAGCTCCACTGCTTACAATATTTTACCAAGTGCCGCTGTAGGTTCGGGATTATCTAATTACACCCTTCATTACAACAATGGTCAATTCTTGGTTCGCTCTAATCCAGTGGCTAGTTTTAGTTTTAACGATAACTCTCAATGTTTTGTGGGACATGGATTTAATTTAACCAATACTTCTAGCAACGGCGCCACCACAGGTTCTGGCACCATCAACGATTGGAGTTGGACAGCCACTGGTTCGAGCAATGCAGCATTTACAGGCGCTGGTCCGCATGGCCCATTAACCTACGGCACGCATGGTGATTATACCATTAACTTAACAGTTACGGATAATTACGGCTGTACCAATAGTACTAATTTCACCAACAACGTTAGGGTATTTGAACATCCAACAGCAGCCTTTACCACCACTGAAAGCAGTGGATCGGCTAATAACGATTACAATATCTGTACAGGTGCAACGGTAAACTTTAATGGCAGTAGTTCTACTTATGGCTTTGGAGCTACAAGTTTAACCTACCAATGGAGAAGAGACAATGCCAATGCAACAGGCACTGGTTCTACTTCGGCCACTTATAGCCCAGCAGTAAATGCAGTGAATAACCCAGATGCCATTACTTTTGCTTTAAGAGTAACTGATAATAATGGTTGTACTAGCAATGCCTTTGCCGCTGAACCTACGCAAGTTATCAATGTATATCCATTTGCTAGCCCAAGTTTAACCACTCCAGATATAGGTGCTCAAGGTCAATTTGGTTCTATTGGCTTAAATGGCAATGGCGGACAGTTGATTTGTAATGGAGCAGCAATATTTAGTGGCTCTGCTACCATCCCTTCTGGCTCTGTGGTTTCTTATGTATTTAACTATGGCGATGGTAGTGGTTTAGTTTCTGTGTCTGACCCAAGTTTGATGAAGCACACCTACCCTACCGTTACCAATGTTCCTTGGGGAACCCCAGGTGAGCCAAACGTGAGGTACACCATTCAAATGACTGCCATTACCGACCAAGGTTGTTCTACCAGCACTTCTATTTCAAGAGATGTAAAAACTGGGCCGGATGCCAGCATAGGTTTAACAGACCCATCTACCCAAAGTGTAACGAACAACAGCTTTGAGTTCTTATTTGGTAATACAGACCAACATCCTTCTTATAAAACCAGCAACCTCTGGACTTTTGGAGATGGAACTTCAACAACTGCTTCTTACCTAAACATCACTCCTAAAATTTATACTACTGCTGGAAACTTCCGTGCACATTTAATTATATATACTAACACAGGATGTACAGATACTGCTTATTATGATGTGGTGGTTACACCAGCACCTGCAGCTTCGTTTAGCATCACACCAAATGCTTGTAGCAATCGTGACGTTACTTTTAATAGTGGCGCAAGTGTGGGTGCCACCACCTATGCTTGGAATTTTGGGGATGGCAATACCTCTACTTCTGCCAACCCAACCCATACTTATGCCGCAGATGGAAACTATACTGTTACTTTAACCATTAATGGTGGAGCATCTAGCACCAACCAATCGGTTAGTGTGGTAACTAATCCGGTGGCAGGTAGCATTAGTTCGAGTGTAAATTCTTGTACCAACGAGTACACCTTTACCAGCAATGCTACTGGCACAAACTTAACTTATGCATGGACCTTCTCTGGAGGAAGCGGAAGTGCTTCTACTAGCTCTAGCGCTCAAAGAACTTATGCCAACACAGACCCAACTACTGTAGATTTAGTGGTAACAGCTAATGGGGTTTGTTCTACAGCTGTTTCTCAATTAGGATTCACGCCTGTGGCAGAAATCGCTGGACCAAATGCAGGTCTTTCTGCTAGTTTAGTGAGTGCATGTTCTACTTCTGTAACAGTTACCAATACCTCTACCAATGCAAATCAGTATGAGTATAAGGTAGATGGCGGTTCGTATGCTACGCAAACTACCTTCCCTTTCAATATCGATTTCTTAACTCCTGGAGTTCATACCATTTACTTAAAAGCCAGTGATAATGGCCTATGCCCAGATGAGGCATCCGTAAATATTACAGTTGCACCAGCTTTGGCAGGTTTTGCTGTAACGCCACCTGCTTGCGGTAAAACTTTAAGCTTTACCAATACTTCTAGCATTAGTTATGGCACCCCAACTTACAGTTGGAATTTTAACTCAGGTGAAGGATCTTCGAACTTAGAAAATCCAGAATTCACCTTCGCCACTGGAGGAAGTAAGCCAGTAAGCATTACCGTTACAACCGTTTCTGGATGTACCATAGATTTTATAACCAGTGTAGATGTAAGTACGTTAACTGGTCCAACCGCCTCATTTAGCCATGCAGCAGCTGCTGGCTGTGGCAATGGAAGAATCTTTACCAATACTACTGTGGGAAGTGGATTAACTTTTAATTGGAGCTTTGGAGACAATACCAATACTAACCTCGAAAACCCAACCAAATACTTTGCTGCGAGTGGTAATCACCAAGTAACTTTAACAGTATCAGATGGCGTTTGCAGCAGCAGCAGCACCCAAACTGTAAACATTGGCAGTTTTAATGGCAATGCTGCTTCGTTTGAAGAAGGTTCTGGTAACTACAGCCAATCACTTACTGGTAATAATTTTAATTTCTCTAATACCACCGTTTCTTCAAGCACCTCTTGGACTCCAAGTTATCTTTGGAACTTTGGTGATGGTACCACTAGCACCAATACCCATGTATTTAATAAATCTTATGCTGCTGCAGGAACTTACACTGTTACTTTAACAGCTGTTTCGAGTGCAGGTTGTTCAACTACTTTTGCAAGAAATATAGTTATTCAGGCGGCAAATGCTGCCAACTTCACCTACACTCCAAACACTTGTGGCAGTACAGATATTACCTTTAATAGTTCTAGTTCGGTAGGTGCAAGCACTTATAGCTGGAACTTTGGAGATGGAAACACCTCTACCAATGGCAACCCAACACATACTTATGCTGCACCAGGAACCTATAATGTGGTATTAACCATCAATGGAAGCATTGCCTCTACCCCTCAATCGGTGGTGGTGAGCAGCGCACCAACTGGAGTGTCTATTACACCTTCGGTGAATACATGTAACACTACTTACACTTATACTGCAGCCGCTACAGGAAGCAACCTCACTTACTTATGGGCATTTACCAATGTAAATGGTAGTGCTGCCACTTTAACTAATTCAACTGTAACCAAGAGTTACTCTGCGGTAGGAACTGAAAATGTAACATTAACGGTATATTCTGGCTCTTGCTCAACATCAGTTTCACTCAATGGGTATGCTGTAGATGAAGCTGGAGCTTTGGTTACTTCTAATTTAGTGGTGACCGCTGCGAATGCTTGTTCTGGAACTAGAACAATCAACAATACAGGAAGTACAGGTGCAAGTTTTGCGGTGAGTATCGACGGAGGTTCTTACACTACCCAATCAACATTCCCTTATGATGTTACAGGATTGAGTGCGGGTGTTCATACCATTGCTCTAAAAGCCATCAATGGAAGTTGTGAAGATATTGATGAAGTTACTGTGACTATTGGAAGTGTAACCGCAGCCTTTACACCTACACCTAGCGCTTGTAACCAAAATGTGGCTTTCTTAAATACGAGCACTGCTACTTACGGCACACCCACTTATGCTTGGACTTTTGCCGCTGCAAGCCCAGGTGTTAGTACCAGTACCAATCCAAGCACTACTTATAACAGTTCTGGCTTAAATTCGGCCACCTTAGTAGCTACCTTAAGCAATGGCTGTAGTACTTCGGTTACCAATAATAGTATCAATGTTTCAAGTGGAACCGGACCAGTTCCTTCCTTTACTTCTAGCTTTGTAAATACTTCAGCTTGTAGCACAGGGTATGTGTTTACTAGCACCTCAACTGGAGCTACCAATTACACTTGGGATTTTGGAGATGGCGTAGAGGATATCAATACCGCCAATGCGAGTATTTTCCATACTTATTCGGCTACAGGAAACTATACAGTAACATTAACTGCTCGCAGCAGTGGAGGTTGCTCAAATTCGGTGTCTAATTCAATTACCGTAAGCTCGGTAGGTCAACAAGTTCCGGATGCTAGTATTTCATTGGCATTTGGTGCCAACGCCAGCCAGTGTATTACAGGAAATACCTTTTACTTTGACAATGGAAGCAGAGTAAACTCGCCACAATGGATGCCAAGTCATGCTTGGGATTTTGGAGATGGAACTACTGCTACCCAAACCCATATTCATTTTAAGAAAGAATATGCCTCTCCTGGCACATACACTGTAACCTTAACTTCAACCGCAGTAAATGGTTGTTCAGGAACTGCAAGTTTCTTAGTTACGGTTAATCCAACTCCTTGTGCTGGCATGAGCAAAACAGACGAACCAGGTTATTATAGTGGTTCGGAGCAATTTGAAGGAAGAGGGTCGAATGCAACTGGTATGTTAAGTACTAGTTTAGAAAACCAAATTACCTTGTATCCAAATCCTAATAATGGCGACTTTAAAATTGCCTTTGGAGATATCTCAGATAAAAATGCAAGAATTGTAATTATAGATATCACGGGTCGCGAGGTATACAATTCAAACAAACAAATTAATAGCCAATCTGAACTTGAGCTGAGCGACTTAAACTTGGCTGGAGGTAAATATACCCTCATCTACCAAGGCTCAAACAATCAGTTGGTGCATAAATCGTTTGCGGTCATTAAATAATAAATTAATATTCCTAAACAAAAGGGGCTGCTCTAGCGAGTTAGCCCCTTTTGTTTTATTCAAAAACCTTGTAAAATAAATTCTACAAGTATTTTTAAAGTAAGCACTTATATTTGCCAACATATAATAAAATTCACTTAATAAAAAAGTGATTCAAAAGAATTTTTAATAATAAAAAATGAAAACAAAACTTTTACGACCCTTGCAGCTCTTGCTAATTACCCTGCTGCTTTCACAAAACTTAGTGGCTCAAAATCCAAACCATCCTTGGAGTATTGGATTAGGAGTAGGTATTTTAGATTACAAAGGTGATTTGGGAAATGGGTTATTCCGCTTTCAAGTATTACCTTATACTATTAATAGTATTGAAGTAAAAAATAGACCAGGTATTGCTGTACTTACAGTTGCGCGCTATTTGAACCAAAAATTTGATGTGGCCATGAATGGTCATTGGGGAGAATGGGGATTTTACAACAAAAGCAATGATGTATTCTTTTACCGTAATTCTAGGTATATAGATGCTAATATTCGTTGGAAGTTTTTAAAAACTACTCCTAAACATTTTGAACCATTTGCCTTGGCTGGTTTAGGTTTTAGAAACTTAGCAGAAAATACCATTACCGCAGCCCAAAACGAATTGGTAGTTCCAATTGGTTTAGGAGCGAAAGTTCCTTTTAACGAGCGTTGGGGCTTAACCTTGCAAACTAACCTTGGTTTAACCACAGGTGATTTTGGAGATGCCAATACGGGTGGAGGAAAAGATTTATTATGGAATCATCAACTTGTATTATCTTATGCATTGGGTAAACCCCTTGTACCAGAAGGTGATGCCGATAAAGATGGAGTAACAGATTCGAAAGACAAATGTCCAAATACACCAGAAGGCGTCAAAGTAGATAAAGACGGTTGCGAAATTGACACAGACAAAGATGGCATCGTAGATAGATTAGATAAATGTCCAGAAGTACCTGGTGTTCCTGCCTTAAATGGTTGCCCAGATAAGGACAATGATGGTGTGGCTGATGCCGATGACAAATGCCCTGAAACTCCTGGAGAAGTTGCATTAAGTGGTTGTCCAGACAAGGATAAAGATGGCATTGCGGATAAAGATGATAAATGTCCGGATGAAGCTGGTTTGCCTGCTTTAAATGGTTGCCCAGATAGAGATAAAGATGGTATCGCCGATAAAGACGATAAATGTCCAGATGAATTCGGACCTGCCAGCAATAATGGTTGCCCAGAGAAAAAACCAGATCCGACTCCTCCTACTCCACCCAATCCAGGTCCTGATCCAAAGCCAAATCCAAAGCCGGAGCCTAAACCAATTCGCGACACCATCGAAGTGCAAAGCGTGAGATTTAAGTTAAACTCAGCAGAGTTAACTGCCGAATCTATAGAGCGCTTAGAAAAGGCGATTGCCTTTATGAAAGAGAACACAAGTTATACTCTATTGCTTTCTGGACACACAGATAATATTGGTTCTGCTGCCTACAACTTAGAACTATCTAAGCGTAGAGCCATATCTGTTAAAAACTACCTAGTTGGCAAAGGTGTTCCTGCCAGCAGAATTAAAACTCGTGGATTTGGTTTAAAATATCCAATGAGCACCAACGAAACCGAAGAAGGTAGATTTGAAAACAGAAGGGTAATGGTAGAAGGTATTAAATAAAAACAAACCTCCCCATTATTAGTTATTATACAAAAGGCCATTAACAGCAATGTTAGTGGCCTTTTAATTCATACTTCATTAAAAAACACATTATGCGCTATCAACATCATATTTTTGTTTGCACCAACCAAAAAGCCGAGGGAAAGGCTTGTTGCGGGGAGACCCGTGGAATGGAATTGGTTGAAAATTTTAGAGATGCCATCAAAGAGGCAGGATTAGTAGGCAAAGTAAGGGCTCAAAGGGCTGGTTGTTTAGATGCTTGTAAGCATGGTCCGGTTGTTACCATTTACCCAGAAGGTACCTATTATGGAAATGTTCAGCCAGAGGATGTAAAGAAAATTGTTGCCTCACATATACTAGAAGGTAAAGTTTATTCAGAAAAAGAGATAGATTTTGAGGCTAAGCCAGCAGTTTAAGTTCTGCTAAGGTATTGGCTTCTTCTGGTTTTTTATCTTTGCGCCATCGTATAATTCTTGGGAATCTTAAGGCTACGCCACATTTATGGCGACTGCTTTCTTGTATTCCTTCAAAGCCAATTTCGAATACCAATAGAGGGGTGACGGTTCGCACTGGGCCAAACTTTTCGAGGGTATTCTTTTTAACAAATTGGTCTACCTCCACCATTTCCTTATCGGTTAAGCCCGAATAGGCTTTGGTAAAGGTTTGCAACTTTCCGTCATGCCATAAGGCAAAGGTATAGTCGGTGAATAAATCTGCCCTACGGCCATGTCCTTTTTGGGCATAAACCAATACGGCATCAATGCTCATGGCATCTACCTTCCATTTCCACCAATCTCCGCGCTTTCTGCCGCTTTGGTAAATAGCATCTTTTCTTTTTAGCATCAGGCCTTCTGCACGCATCTCTCTGCTATTGTTTCTGGCCTCTACCAAATCCTCCCAAGTGTTAAACTCAATCACAGGAGAGAGTTGGATCAACCCGAAACCTAGCCCAGGCAACAATTGTTCTAAATGTTGCCTGCGAAAAGAAAGAGGCTTTGACCGAATATCTTCTCCTTGCCATTCTAATACATCGTAAGCAAGTATGGCACATGGACAGGAGGCAATCATTTTGGCCGAGGGCTTTTTGCGTGTGATGCGCTTTTGCAATAAACCAAATGGCAAGGCTGCTTGGTGCTGATAAGCCAATAATTCGCCATCTAATACCGTTCCATTGGGCAATGGCATGGCAGCAGCTATCAATTCTGGAAAATTTTCATTGATCAGCTCCTCTCCCCTCGACCAAAGAAATACTTGATGGTTTCTTTTAATAAGCTGTACTCTAATGCCGTCCCACTTCCACTCGGCTTGCCACTGCGGCTCATTCCCTAATTCTTGTAGAGTAGATTCTAAAGGGTAAGCCAAATAAAATGGGTAGGGCTTAGAGGCATCATCGCCTTTGTTTTCGCTTAACAACAAATCTTCAAAAGTATGCGTGTAAGCCGTCCATTTTCCCATGAGTCGATGGGTGATTTCTGCAGGCTCCTTTAAAAGGTATTTAGCCAATGCTTGAACCAACAACTGTTGAGATACACCTATCCTAAAACCACCTGTGAGCAACTTGTTAAATACAAAACACGATTGCTTATCTAATTGTCTCCAATAATGCAACAACAAACTGCGCTTTTCATCGGTGGTGCATTGCTGCATTTGGGTAATCTCCTCCATCATCTGAGATAAACCCAATGATAAAACCACTTCTGATTTTTGTGTATCAAACAATAAAGAAATGGTCTCTGCAATGTCGCCAACTACGGCATAACATTCTTCAAACAACCAAATTTCTATGTTTAAAAACTCCGCTGCCCATTGCCTCATTTCTGTTGCGGTTAATGGTTTCTTGGGCTTTCGACCTGTAAACAAAGCAATCATCCAAAGGCGGTCTTGCGGGGAAGCCGATTGAAAATAATTTACCAGTGCAGTTACCTTATCATTGGTTTTGTTGCTGGCATCTAAGGTTTCAAATAATTGCACCCAATCAGGCTTCATCCTTCACCTCCACATTTTCGGTAGATTTAAGTGTTTCTCCCTCAAACAAAGTGTCTAATTCTACCGCATTCAATCCTTGTGTTTGTAGGTATCTGGCAAATGCCGACTTATAGCCATGTGTTAAAAATACATTTTCAGCACCCGTTGCTCTAATGGCGGAATTAAGTTCTTTCCAATCGGCATGGTCAGAGAGTACAAAACCTTTATCGGCCGCCTGCCATCTTCTGCTGCCGCGCATGGCCATCCAACCACTGGCAAATGCAGTTCTATATGGCTCTAGTTTTTTCATCCATGGCGTGCCCGCTGCTGCGGGTGGTGCGATGATGATGGCACCTTTTAATTGAGATTTATCTGCGCCAGATACTGGCAGGCAATCGTTCACCAAAACGCCTGCTGTTCTTAAGGTTTCGTTCATGCTTATCACCGCGCCATGCCCAAAAACTTTTCCTATAGAAACATCTAAGCCATTCAGGATACGCTGTGCTTTACCTAAGGCATAAGCAAATACTACCGACTGTAAGCCAGCCGCAGCATTTTGTCTCCACCATTGGTTTAAATCTTCCATCACCAAAGACTGCGGCTGCCAATTAAAAATGGGCAAGCCAAAAGTACATTCGCTAATAAAGTGGGTACAAGGCACTGGTTCAAATGCTTCAGATAAACCATCTGCATGGCACTTATAATCGCCAGAAATTACCCATGTTTCTGCTCCTTTTCTCACACGCACTTGCGCCGAGCCAGGTATGTGGCCGGCAGGAAATAGTGTTACCCCTACCCCATTGATCATGCGCTCTTGGTGGTAGGGTATGGTTTCGGTTTGAACCGAGCCCAAACGATGCAAAATAACCCGCTCTGTAATAGGATGAGATAGGTAAGCGGTTTGACCCAAACGCGCATGGTCACTATGGCCATGTGTGATAATGGCTTTACCAGCTGGATACCATGGGTCGATGAAAAAGTCGCCCCCTGCACAGTACAAACCCTTTGGACTAAGTTGGATCAAACCGCCACTGTGCATGTGTTATAAAGTATAAGCAAATTGAATCATGATTAATCTAGGTGGGCGCATATCTGCTGGGCGTGTCATTAACTCGGCATTGGCCACATTATTCATAATCAAAGAAGCCTTTAATTTGTTTGACACTTGGTAGGCAATTCTTGCATCAAAGATGGCTTTGCCGTTGGCAGACAATGCCCTGCCTTGGTT
>CAYUDC010000029.1:16175-23156 GCA_964443415.1 uncultured Chitinophaga sp.
GCAATGGCAGGAAACCTAAATCCTTGGCCAAAGGAGGCCCTCAGAAAACTTGCCTTGGCTGCCTCATAATTTAATCCAGCCCTAAAAACTGGCTTTTGCTCACCCTTGCCATTAATGGCAAAATGCTCTAAGCGTGCGCCTCCACTGATGTTTAAACGCTTGCCTATTTCTTTATCTACTTGTAAAAAAGCAGCCAAGTTTTGGCTTTCTTGAAACCCTTGATACAATGGCGAGTTGGTTCTGGCATACTGAAATAAGCCTCCACCCGTGAGGCTCATTCTAATGGCACTGAGGTATTGCTGCACCTGGTATTCAACAAAAACGCTATTGGAGGTATTGTCTTGATTTTGTGCATTAGGATCGGTATTAGAAATATCATTGTTTACATAATACCAACGGCCTCGCAAGGTATGTTTAGCCGTACCTGTGTAAAACAGAAAGTATGGGTCGAGGTAAAAGTTTTTAGAAAAAGTGCTGGTAGTTTGCGAGTCGAGTGCGGTATAACCCAAATCATAATTTTCCCAAAGTAAAAAAGAACCCCCATCTGTTAGTAATAAGCCCGCATTGAGGCCATACTTAGATTTGCCTTTCCCTTTAAATTCGGAACGGCCTGTGAGCCGCAGTCGGTGGTCGTTTTCGCCCATGCGATAACCTTGGTCTTTAAAATAATCCATGGAGAAGGCAAAGGCATTGTTTTTCTTTTTAAAGCTATGAAAAGCGTTAAAGCCATATTGAATCCTAGGTGAGCTCGACCATTGCGCAGAAGCTCTTTGTGGTTGAGAGAAAATGCCACTATGCAAATTAAAACGAGTGACGGGTTTATCCTTAGCCATTTCTGTTCTAAAGTGTATAATGCCGCTTAAAGCGCTTGAGCCATATAAGACAGAGGAAGCACCTTTAATTACTTCTATTTGCTGCACATTTTCGATGGGAATGAAATTCCATTTTACTTGGCCTGCATCGCCTGTTAAGAAAGGCATATCATCCACCAGAATCATTACACGAGAGCCCACGCCGTAAGTCCAACCACTGCCATTTCTAATGTTTACCTGACCATCGGTTACATGCACCGAAGGAATATTATCCAACAGCTTATCCATCATGGTAGTGTTTCTATTTTTGATAAGATAAGGCTTGATGATTTCTGTGCTCACCATCATGCGCTTTACCGACTGCTCGTATCGGCCGGCGGTAACGATGGTTTGGTTTAATAAGTTATTTTTATTGGTGAGGGTATCATGCTGGGCTTGGCTAAAAAAACCATGGATACCAAGAAATAAAAATAAGGTATATCTTGCAGCAAATTTAAAATCCATGAAAAAGTTTTTACTTTCAATGATAGCAATTTGTGCTATTAGTTTCACGCAAAATGTTTTTGGGCAATGTACGCCTGATCCAAGCATTAAAAGCTCTGGAACATTTCCTGCAGCCTTAGAAGAAGCAAAAGTGGGTGAAGCCTACGAGCAGGTGATTCAATATTTTATCACCAAAGACACTACCGTTTTTGTGCCTCAATTGGGTCAAACCGTAAACGCTACCATTGATACCTTAAGGATACTCAACGTATTGGGCATGCCCGATGGGTTTACTTACACCTGCCACAATGCAGATTGTAAAATTGTGGGTGGAACAGGCGGTTGTGCCAAATTAATTGGAACACCAAAATCGGGCAGTGCGGGCATTTATCCCTTAATAGTATTAATAGGTATAAGAGCTACTGCTTACCTTGGGCCATTGCCAGTGGGGCAAAATGTTACCGACTCTAATGCGCGTTATTCTATTACAGTTAACCCAGCTTCGGGAAACATGGAAATCAATGAAGGCAACGACATCGTTATCTATCCAAACCCTGCAAAAGAGAGTGTTCAGTTTTATTTACCAGCGTTTAAAGGAGAAAGCATCGTAAGCATTTACGACCTCAAAGGTCAAAAAATGACACAACAAGCATTTAACCTGCATCTAAGCACTGGCGAAATCGCTGTGGGTGAATTAAAGCAAGGTGTTTACAGGCTTGTGATGCAAACAGAAAAAGGTGTTTATTCTAAAACCTTTATCAAAGAATAACTATTTAAACAATCCGCCCAAACCGGGCATCATGCTTCCCATCATGCTGCGCATTTCTGATTCGGACACATTTTCTGCCGACTCTAATGCGCGGTTGATGGCAACGCATAACATATCCTGAAGTTCTTCTTTAGCGGAAGAATTTAGTAGGTTTTCGGGAATGTTTACTTCTTTAATTTTTCTATTACCGGTGGCGCTAACGGTTATGCCGCCTGCTTCACCGCTTACAGTAATGGTATCTAATTTGGCTTTAATGCCTTCGGCCATTTGTTTGGCCTGATTTAACTTATCAAACATGATGCAAAATTAAATAAAACTATTAATTTGGCTATTCGTTTGTATCAAATATTAAAAGTAACATATATGATAAAAAAATTACTCTTTTCAACCTTCATGATGGGCGCTACTTGTATTTATGCGCAGGTAGACAGCACCCAAGAAGAAATGATAGACTTCAGTCAGTTTGAGGTAGTAGAACCCACCGGTGTAAAACGTTTTTGTACCAGCAAGGTGTTGGGCTTAAGTCCGAGTAAACTGATATCTATTGGCTACGATGTACAAGGAAAGCACGAGTTAACCAATGATGAAAACCCGGATGATGCAGCAATCAATGGTAAAGCTACCATTAACAATGCGTCTGGATTAAGGATTGCGGCTAATTACCCCATTCTATCCAATACCAAGTGGCTCATTAATTTAGGAGGTACTTATTGGAGAACCAATTATAACATGGGCAGCCATGACGCCGATAACCATGTGATTCATAAGTTGCATCAAAATGGATTAACTACCATTGGTTTAAACACTACTATTTTTAAGCCCCTCAACGAAAAGTACTTTATTTTGGCATTTGCCAGTGCCGATGCCAATGGCGATTATAAGCTAAGCAGCAGTGATATTGGCACGTATCTTACAAAGCCTAAAATAACCGCAGCCGCTTTCTTTGGAAAGAAAAGAAGTGATTATTCTATATTAGGATTTGGACTTTCTAGAACTTACAGACCAGGAGCTTTAGGAGCCATTCCATTGATTTTATTTAACCATACTTTCCCAAGCAGAAAATGGGGAATTGAAACTTTATTCCCAGCTAGATTTGCTCTGAGAAGAACCATCAACACGCGTAACCTTTTGTTCTTTGGATATGAGTTAGAAGGAAATAGTTACAGCATTGGCAATATGGGCGGGGCGGCAAGTATTCCGTTTTATGATAATTTAGAATTAAGGCGCTCAGAGTTGAGGCCAAGAATTACCTATGAGTGTTCGTTGAGTGGGTTTATTTGGCTATCGGTTCAAGCCGGATACCGCATAAACTATAGCTTTGATATAGACCAAGGAGATAAATTTAGGCTGATTGGTTCGGATGAAAAATACCATATGGTGAACACCCTCACCAATCCGCTCTATTTTCAAATTTCTTTGAACTTAGTATCTCCTTAAAGGGAGATACTATTTCTTTTTAAGTTCTAGACGTTTCCAAACATCGGTTCTTCCGAAGGCAGAAATACCAATGAAGCCACGGATGTTCATGGTATTTTTGTCTGTTAGGCTGATAGTGCAATTGTAAGTACTGCCGCTTTCTGGATCGTAAATAGTACCATCTTCCCAAACATTGTTTCCTTTAAATTCAAAGCCAGCCAACATCCTCATGCCTAACAAAGGAGTGTTTCTTTTGCTTTCGTCTGGGTTGTTTTTGTCTACCTTTGGTTTTCCTTCTTCATTATTTGGTTCACGCAACCAAACAATACGACCATAATAATAGTTACCAGATTTAATGATATTTACACGGGCCTTACCAGAACCAGACTCCCAAACTCCAATAATGGCGTCTCCGGGGTTATCCTGAGCAAAAATGTTAGTACTCGCAAATGTTCCTAAAAGTAAGGTAAATAGTAAAATAGCTTTTTTCATACAGTTGATAAATTTAAGTCAGAAACAATAATAGTAAAAATAGGTTTTAAACCACTTATAAACAGGTGCAAAATATTTTATTGACAGCTAAGGAAAATAAATAAATTTGCACTCCCTAACAAGCATTAGATAAACAACTCAATATATGCAAATCAAAGCAAATCATTCGGATGAATTCATTCATCGCCACATCTCTCCATTGGCCAATGATACAGAGGCCATGCTGCAAACCATAGGCGTTAGCAGCCTCGACCAGCTCATTGATGAAACCATTCCGGCACACATTAGGCTAAAAGAAAGGATGAAACTTCCAGAAGCTTTGTCTGAACAAGAGTTGTTGCAATTGTTGCAGTCGTATGCCAACGAAAATGTTATCAACAAGAATTATTTAGGACAAGGGTATTACGGCACACATACGCCCAATGTTGTTTTAAGAAACATCATGGAAAACCCAGGTTGGTATACTGCTTACACGCCATACCAAGCAGAAATTGCCCAAGGTCGTTTAGAGGCTTTGTTAAATTTCCAAACCATGATCATTGAGCTTACTGGAATGGAAATAGCCAATGCATCTTTGTTAGACGAGGGAACCGCGGCTGCAGAAGCCATGCATATGTTGCATGCCGAATCAAAAAATGCAAATGCCACTAAGTTCTTTGTATCTGAATTGTGTTTCCCACAAACCATAGATGTATTAAAAACCCGCACCGAGCCCATTGGCGTAGAGTTGGTAATTGGCAACCACGAAACAGTAGTGTTAGATGAAACCTATTTTGGTGCTTTGTTACAATACCCTGCTGGCAATGGCGAGATTATAGACTACAGTGAGTTTATGGCCAAAGCCATCGAACAAAAAGTGATGGTAGCCGTAGCAGCCGATTTACTTTCATTAACTTTATTAACGCCTCCAGGAGAATGGGGAGCAGATGTGGTATTAGGTTCTTCTCAACGTTTTGGTGTACCTATGGGATATGGTGGGCCGCACGCAGGATATTTTGCTACCAAAGACGCTTACAAACGTCAAATGCCAGGCAGAATCATTGGCGTATCAGTAGATAGCCAAGGAAACAAAGCATTAAGAATGGCGCTTCAAACGCGCGAACAACATATCAGAAGAGAAAAAGCTACTTCTAATATCTGTACTGCCCAAGTATTGTTATCTATCATGGCCAGCATGTATGGTGTATACCATGGTCCAAAAGGCCTTAAAGGCATCGCTGGCAGGGTTCACGGGTTGACCCAAACCTTGGCTGATGCATTAAATGCCAATGGAGCAAAGGTTGTAAACACACATTACTTTGACACCCTTACCATTGAAGTGGCAGACGCTGCTAAAACCCAAGCAGATGCCTTGGCAAAAGGTATTAATATTGCTAAGGTATCCGATAAGCAAATTCGTGTTTCTTTAGATGAAACCCATACCATTGCAGATGTAAGCGAACTCGCAAGCATCATTACGGGCAAAACGCTTACCTTAACCCAAGCAGAAACCGTAAGCTTAAAAGCAGGTGCTCGTTATGCCAGAACTTCGGCTTATATGACACATCCTGTGTTTAACACTTACCATAGTGAGCACGAGATGTTGCGTTATATTAAGCAACTAGAGGCTAAAGATTTATCTTTATGCCATTCTATGATTGCTTTAGGTTCTTGCACCATGAAGTTAAATGCAACGGCAGAGATGATTCCGGTTACCATGCCGGGCTTTGGACAGTTGCATCCATTTATTCCGCGTAACCAAGCCAATGGGTACACTAAAATATTTAATGAATTAAGTGATTACCTTAAACAAGTAACAGGCTTTGCAGGCATTAGCTTGCAACCAAATGCGGGTGCTCAAGGCGAGTATGCAGGTTTAATGGTTATTCGCGAATATTTTAAAAGCATTGGACAATCACATAGAAACATCGCATTAATTCCTTCTTCGGCACACGGCACAAACCCTGCTAGTGCGGTGATGGCAGGCATGAAAGTGGTGGTAACCAAAACCCTTGACAATGGCTATGTAGACATCGATGATTTAAGGGCAAAAGCCATTGAACACAAAGATAATTTAGCTTGTTTAATGGTAACTTATCCATCTACCTATGGTGTGTTCGAAGAACAAATTACAGAAGTATGTGATTTAATTCACCAAAATGGCGGACAAGTGTATATGGATGGAGCCAATATGAATGCGCAAGTGGGCCTAACCTCACCGGCCAATATTGGAGCCGATGTTTGCCACTTAAATTTACATAAGACATTCTGTATTCCACATGGTGGTGGTGGCCCTGGCATGGGACCCATTGGGGTAGCTGCGCATTTGGTGCCATTTTTACCTAGCCATGCCGTGGTAGATATGGGAGGCGATAGCCGTGCCATGAATGCAGTATCTGCTGCACCTTGGGGCAGTGCTTCTATCCTATTAATCTCTTATGCATACATCCGTATGATGGGCACCAAAGGCTTAGAAGATGCTACTAAATATGCTATCTTAAATGCTAACTATATCAAAGCAAGGTTAGAGAAAGATTATCAAATTTTATATGTAGGTTCAAAAGGCAGATGTGCCCACGAAATGATTTTGGACACACGCGTATTTAAAGGAGCCAGTGGTGTAGAGGCAGAAGACATTGCCAAGCGTTTAATGGACTATGGTTTTCATGCGCCAACCATGAGTTTCCCTGTGGCTGGTACTATTATGATTGAACCCACCGAGAGTGAACCTAAGGCTGAGTTAGATCGTTTTTGTGATGCGATGATAGCCATTAGAAAAGAAGTGAGTGCCATTGAAAATGGAATAGCAGACAAAGCAGATAACGTGTTAAAGAACGCGCCACATACTGCTTCTATGGTTATTGCAGAAGAGTGGAACCATGCTTATACTAGAAACGAAGCAGCCTTCCCATTGCCTTATGTAAGGGCTAACAAATTTTGGCCGAGCGTAGGTAGAGTAAATAATACTTATGGAGATAGAAACTTGGTATGCGCTTGTATCCCAACTGAGGCATACGCATAATTAACAAG
>CAYUDC010000030.1:0-22487 GCA_964443415.1 uncultured Chitinophaga sp.
GGCATAAGTAGCCTGTTTTTGCAAAGTGTTTATCACGGTATTTAATAAACTCTTTTACATTCTGAATTGCCTTATCAAAATCAATTCCCTTCATTATTTTTTCAGATGTTTCCTTTGTTGATCCGTTCCAACTAATTTTTACATCAGTAGTATTTGGAACAATTAGTTCGGCCCATTCTTTAATTGATTTTCTTGGAAAGGTGCCGTTTGTGGTGAGATTGATTTTTATGTTTTTCTGCTCTGATAATTCATATATTTTATCAAACTCTTTGTAAAGCAATGGTTCTCCCATTGTTGAAGGGATAATTTCTTTCACACCTAATTTTTCTGCTTGCATAAAAATATCTTCAACTGTTGCAAATTTCATTCGTCTACGTTTTACTCCAGTTTCTTTATATAGCGTTGGTATGAAATCACTGTAAGGACTGTGTTCTTCGCACATTATACATTTAAGGTTGCAATCTTCGGGGTTGGTGTCAATTGTTATTCTCCAAAGGGTTTTAGGAGTAATGAAGCTGGTGTATATTTTCTCTAATTCTTTGCAATGGTCTTGGATATTAGGAACATTGCCATCGGCAGAAAACAAATAACCTTTTTGGCCATATTCTTTCATCAAATGAGGGTTTGCGATAGCAAACTTCATTTGCTCTGCCAATGAATTTGTATTGCGGTGTTCAAACAAAAGGCCATTTACTTGATGTTGCACATACTCTTCCATTCCTCCAAAATTGGCTGTGATTACTGGAACTTGACAAGATTGTGCTTCGTGAATTACAAGGGGTGAATTTTCTGCCCAAATGCTTGGAACTACAATACAATCAACTTTTGAGAAAACATCATTGGCTAAGTTGTGATTGATGTATTCCCCTGCAAATTCAATCTTGTTTTTTGAAGTTGCTGCAAGCAACTTTAAAGCATTTGTGCTTTGCCCATTTTGTCTGCCGTAAATTTTTAGTGTTGCTGGTGTTTCAATTTGGCAAAAGGCTTCTATGAGTTGATTTACTCCTTTAGCCGGTATTAATGTGCCAATGTAACCGAAGGTGAAATTGGTATTGTCTTTTGATTTTTCGGTCTGTGTTAGGTATTCGATAGGGAAACCATAATCCAAGTAAATGATTTTGTTTTCAGGCACTGAAAACTCATTTATAAATCTATTTCGCAAGTAATGAGATGGGGCAATGAAAGCATCAACTTTATTGATGATTGCCTTTGTTTCAATCATTCTTTGGTGTATCCAGGCACTCCAATGTTCAATGTCATGTAGTTCGTTTTCTTCTCTGCCACTAAAATAAACTTTGTAACAGTCGGTTGCACATTTTTGGTCTTGCTGTGAGGAACACAACTGAAAGTTGTTTTCCTTGCCAATGCTTCTTGTTAGGAATTGCCCTCTTGGACACATCAACCAAAAGTCGTGAAGGGTATAAACGATTGGAATGTTTTGTTTATTGAGTTCATCAACAATTCCGGTGGAAAGGTGGTTGAGATGTCCGATGTGTGCAATGTCGGGTTTGATTGTAGCAATGAGCTTTGCGAAATTGCTATCCATTGCCTGATGGCGGTAGCCATCTTTGCCCTGTGGATTGTTTACGAAGTAAAAATCCAAGTTGTTGTTTTCTGTTTGCTTTCTAATTTCAAAATCTGGTCTGTATGGGTTTTCCTCTCTTGTGAAAACAGACACCTTGTGATGTTTTGAAAGTTCGTTGCAGATGGATTGGCTGTAAACTTCTGAACCAGCATTGTAGTTTAGCGGAAAGCCGTGAATGATTTTGAGGATATGCATATTAGTAGAGGATTTGAAAGTGAACTTTATCTTTTTTGTTGAATAAATAGTTTGGATCCTCACACCAATAACCTGTGACCAATAAATTTCCCTTGATAACTAATATGAGACATTGCTTATCATCTTTGCTCATACCTTTTTTACTAAGGAATGAAGGCAGCACAAACACTACATCCTTTTCGCATTTTGTGCATTCTACAAATGGGAGGATTTTGTAAAGCATTTGGTCGTCAATAATTCTGTTCCACTGGTGGAATAAGAAGTGGTCTGTTTTTCTGAACTCTAATATGTTTCTATTCATTTTTTATACTCTTTCAGTTACACAATATAAATTTCGTGCCAAAATTTCAAAGTGCAGATAGTCAAATCGTTGTATGATGTTATTTTATTTAATGTAAGTAATATATTTACATTTGTAAAAAATATTGCAATGACGTTTATTGATCAGCTTGAAAGTTATTTAATCAATCCAGGAAGATTCGCTGTTTTAATTTTGGGTGAACGAGGAGTTGGTAAAACCAAGTGGGTTCAAGATAAATGCAAGGAAAAACTTGTGATAGCCAATTGTGCTTCCTTTGCTGATGATACTATGGCTGAAAGTGAATTGTTCGGTTACAAAAAAGGTGCCTTTACTGATGCCAAAGATGACAAAAAAGGGTTGTTTGACGAGGCTGATAACGGTGCTTTATTTTTTGATGAGGTTCATAATCTTTCGCCAAGAGTTCAAGAGAAAATTATGACTGCTTTGCAAACGGAAAGCAAAGAGCCAAACAAGGGGAAATTTAGAATTAGGAAGTTAGGTGAAGCAAAATCACATTATGTCACAGTAAGGCCCATTTTTGCTTCAAACCTGCCACTAAATAAATTAAGAGATAAGCTGTTACCTGATTTGTATGATAGGATCAGTCAGCTTGTTATTGAGATCCCTACTATTCACGAGAGCAAGATTGATTTAAAGGAGGCGTTTAAGAGCGTTTGGGAAGGAATGCAGTTTGTGGAATATCCTAAAACACCACAATTGCTTGAATTTTATAGGTGGTTAAAGGAAATACATTTGGAAGGAAACTACAGAACCCTTCAAAATATGGCAATAAACTGGCATCAAGGAAGATTAATGAATTTGAATGAGGATGAAGTTTTTGTTTTTGTAAAAAAGCAAATAGATCTTTACCATAAATCTGTTGGCGAAACCAAACTAAAAACAAAATTCAACTTTCAGAAAGGCAAGTTGAAATCTGAGATGGAAAAAGAATATCGTAAAGCAATGTATGTTTGGGCTAAAGAAAATTATCAGGGCTTAACTGATAAACAGATTGCCAAAGCAATGGGTTTTAGTAGACTTGATATTTTGCTGAAGTAATCATCTTGTTGATCCAAAGAAAGTCAATTATCCTCCAACTGATCCAAGATATTTCAATCATAACCTACAATCACAAACATCTTAATTCTTAAACCACTTCCCAACCTACCAACTTTATCCCTAAATTAGCTATTTTCGAACTTTGACTAACCTACCCAATTAGCCTTACTTAATTATGTTCGAACAAACCTTTAAAAATATAGATGATATCCTCCACAAAGATGCGGGTTGTGGGAGTGAGTTGGATTATGTGGAGCAAACCTCATGGGTGCTTTTTCTGAAGTATCTGGATGATTTAGAACGCGACCGCGCGACTGCGTCTGAGTTGATGGGTAAAACCTATTCTGCCATCATAGAACCAAATTTTCAATGGAGCCAATGGGCTGCTCCTAAATTGGCAGATGGTAAAATAGACCATAACGCCCTCTCCGGCGACGATTTGTTAGATTTTGTAAACAACCAGCTCTTTCCTTACCTTAAGAAGTTTAAAGCCAATGCCAGCAGTGCAGATACTATTGAGTATAAGATTGGGGAGATATTCAGCGAGCTTAAAAACCGTATTCAAAGTGGTTACAATCTTAGAGAAGTTATTAACCTTATAGACCAGTTGAGGTTTCGCACCCATGCCGAAAAGCATGAAATGAGCCATTTGTATGAGGACAAGATTAAGAACATGGGTAATGCTGGCCGAAATGGTGGCGAGTATTATACCCCCAGACCCCTCATTACAGCCATTGTAAAAGTAGTTAATCCAAAGATTGGCGATAAGATTTATGATGGGGCATGTGGTTCTGCTGGCTTCTTGTGTGAGGCCTATAACTATTTAAAGTCGAGCAAATCACTCAGCAGCAAAGAAACCGAAATCCTGCAGAAGCAAAGCTTTTATGGCAAGGAGAAGAAATCATTGGCGTATATCTTGGGGGTAATGAATATGATATTGCATGGGGTAGAAGCGCCCAATATCATTCACACCAATACCTTGGCCGAGAATTTAGCCGATATACAAGAAAAAGATAGGTATGATGTGGTATTGGCCAACCCGCCTTTTGGAGGCAAGGAAAGGGCAGAAGTGCAACAGAACTTTCCGATAAAGACAGGAGAAACGGCTTCGCTCTTCTTGCAGCATTTTATTAAAATACTCAAGGCAGGAGGGAAGGCTGCAGTGGTTATAAAGAATACTTTCTTAAGCAATACAGACAATGCCACGGTGGCCATTAGAAAGTCTTTGTTAGATAATTGCAACTTACATACCGTGTTGGATTTGCCAGGAGGCACTTTCACAGGAGCTGGAGTAAAGACGGTGGTATTATTTTTTGAAAAGGGTAAGCCTACCAAAAAGGTATGGTATTATCAGTTAAACCCTGGAAGAAACTTGGGCAAAACCAATCCACTAAATGAAAATGATTTGGCCGATTTTATCCGTAAAAGCGAAGCGAAGGAGGATAGTGATAATTCATGGACATTAAATGTAAAGGATATCGACCCCAATACCTTTGATTTAAGCGTAAAGAATCCCAACAAAAAGGACGAAGTTCAACTTCGCACACCCAAAGAGATATTGGAAGAAATGAAAGCATTGGATATGGAAAGTGCTGAAATCTTAGAATCCATTAAAAGTCTGTTGTAGGATGAAAGATGAAATTGTTTTATATCACCCAAATTCAACTACCGAGCTGTTCTCGGTAGTTAAAAAGGAGGAGGACAGAAATGTAAGTAGAAAAATAAGGCTTTATAACTTAGATGTAATTATTTCTGTTGTTTATCGCGTAAAATCTAAGCAAGGAACCCAATACTCCCAAATTCATGATCGTTTTCTGATAATTGACAGCAAAGAAGTCTATCATTTGGGCGCCTCCTTAAAAGACTTAGGAAAAAAATGGTTTGCCTTTTCTAGGTTAGAGCCAAAATCTGTAGAAGGTGTGTTGAACGCAATAATGATGTTGGTATGAAGCAAGGTAGTACACTGAGCCTGCCGAAGGGTTGGGAAATAAAGAAGTTGGGGGAAGTTTCGGATATTCTGAACGGCGGAACACCAAAAACCAATATTGCGGAATATTGGGACGGTAAAATTCATTGGATTACTCCTGCTGATTTAGGAAAGTTAAGGAAGCCAACTGTTGATGATACACCAAGAAAGATTACAAGATTAGGATTAGAAAAATCATCAGCTAAATTGTTCCCTGAAAATTCAATTATACTTTCAACCAGAGCACCTATTGGACATTTGGCTATAAACGAAGTTCCAATGAGTACCAATCAAGGTTGTCGTGGAATTGTTCCAAGCAAAAAACTTGAAACTTGGTATTTATATTACTTCCTTAAAAAGAATGCAGAGTTACTTGATAGCTTAGGAACAGGAGCAACTTTTAAAGAGCTTTCAACAAAAGCACTTGCAGGAGTTGAAATTCCCCTTCCTCCCCTCCCCGAACAACAACGCATCGTTTCCATCTTAGACAAGGCTTTTGCGGCCATTGAGCAAAGCAGAAACAATGCCGAACAAAACCTCAAAAACGCCAAAGAACTTTTTGAAAGCTATTTGCAAACAGCTTTTGAGAATAAAGTTCACGGAGAAAAGTTTGAGACTTTAGATAGCCTATGTGAGTTAATTGTAGATTGTGAACATAAGACTGCACCAACCCAAGAAACAGGCTATCCATCAATACGAACACCTAATATTGGAAAAGGCGAATTGATATTGGAAAATGTTAATCGTGTTTCTTATGAAACTTATCTAAAATGGACAAGAAGAGCAGTTCCCAAAGCAGGTGATTTGATTTTGGCACGTGAAGCACCAGCAGGAAACATAGCTGTAATTCCTGAAAACATTGAAGTTTGCCTTGGTCAAAGGACAGTTCTTTTAAGACCAAAAAAAGACAGATTGATTTCAAAATACTTAGCTTACTTAATACTTTCAAAGGAAGTTCAAGAAATTCTATTGTCTCATTCTACAGGTGCAACAGTTCAGCACATTAATATGAAAGACATAAGAGCTTTTAAAATCTACAACCTTTCAGATTTAAATAAACAAATTTCTGTAGTTCAAAAATTAGATGCCCTAAAGTTAGAAACGAAGAAGTTGGAAGCAGTGTATCAGAAGAAATTGGAGGATTTAGAAGAGTTGAAAAAGAGTATTTTGCAGAAAGCATTTGCGGGGGAGTTACACTGTAGTAAACAAGCTGAATGAAGAAGGAATCCCGAAGGGATGACAAGATTATAGAAATGATGGAAACAAATAATATTTCACCATCCATAAAACCCCGCAGGGGTGGCATTTATATCACCCCTACGGGGTTGGGAAATGGTTTATCAACGCAATGCTATAATCCTAGTACCCCTTCGGGGTTATTGAAATACAATAAACCAAATATCTATAATCCTAACACCCCTTCGGGGTTGGTGAAATGCAACAAATTATCTTTCTATAATCCTAACACCCCTTCGGGGTTAAATTTATAAATCATGGCAGGAACGTTTTCACAAATTTATATTCACTATGTTTTTGCAGTAAAAGGACGCGAAAACCTATTGCAAATGCCTTGGAGAGATGAAGTTTTCAAATACATTGCTGGTATCATCAAGGGAAAAAATCAAAAACCTATTATAGTAAATGGTGTCGCAGACCACGTGCACGTTTTTGTAGGTTTAAAGCCAGCAATGGGCATTGCTGATTTGGTAAGAGATATAAAAAACAATTCATCAAACTTTATCAACGAACAAAAATTTATTAAAGGAAAATTCTCTTGGCAAGAGGGATATGGTGCTTTCTCCTATGCCCATTCGCAAATTGAAAATGTGTACCAATACATTGCGAATCAGGAAGAGCATCATAAGAAGAAAACATTCAAAGAAGAATACCATGATTTTCTTCAAAAATTTGAAATTGAATTCAACGAAAAATATTTATTCGAATGGTTAGATTGAGAATATCACCCCATCGGGGTTTTAATTTTCATTATTTTGCATGAAGCTATCATCTTTACATCCCTTCGGGATTATTGATAATGACTACTTCTTAGAACCCAAAAGCCAATAAAAGAGAAACATATGAACGAAGCAGAAACCCGAGCAGAATTAATAGACCCCAAGTTAAAGGCTTGTGGTTGGGGCGTGGTGGAAGGCTCTAAAGTCTTGCGGGAGTATTCCATAACCGCTGGGAAAATTCAATCGGGTGGCCAACGCGCTAAGCGTGAAATTGCCGATTATGTCTTGGTTTATAAGGGCATTAAACTAGCCGTAATTGAGGCGAAAAGCGATGAGCTAGAAGTGGGTGAGGGTGTGATGCAAGCCAAGAAGTATGCCGATAAGCTGCAACTAGAAACCACCTATAGCACCAACGGAAAAGCCATCTACCAAATCTGCATGAAGACGGGAGAAGAAGGCTTGGTGGCAGATTTTTTAAGTCCAGAACAGTTATGGAATAAAACCTATTCGGGCTCCAACACCACCGCAATTAATGTTTACCAACCCGAGCAAGCGTGGTTTATAAAATTTGCCGATGTGCCCTTTGAAGACAAAAGTGGTTCTTGGCAGTTACGGTATTACCAAGAATTGGCTGTTCAGAGAACCATGGAGGCCATTGCCAAAGGGAAGCATCGTATCTTACTTACCTTGGCAACAGGTACGGGTAAAACCGCCATTGCTTTTCAGATTGCTTGGAAGTTGTTTCAAACCCGCTGGACGGTTCGACAAGCTCACCGACCCAATGAACCTGCCAGACGACCTAGGATTTTGTTTTTAGCCGATAGAAACATTTTGGCCGATCAGGCATATAATTCCTTTTCAGCCTTTCCAGAAGACGCCTTGGTTCGGATCAAACCGACTGAAATAAAGAAAAAAGGTAAAGTGCCTACCAATGGCAGTATATTCTTTACCATTTTTCAAACCTTTATGAGTGGAACAGATGCCGAAGGAAAGCCTGCCCCATACTTTGGCGATTATCCATCAGACTATTTTGATTTTATCATCATAGACGAATGTCACCGTGGTGGAGCCAATGATGAAAGCAATTGGAGAGGGATATTAGAATATTTCAATACAGCTGTTCAGTTAGGTTTGACCGCAACGCCCAAAAGAAAAGACAATGTAGATACCTACCGCTATTTTGGAGAGCCTGTATATGTATATTCTTTGAAAGAGGGCATCAACGATGGTTATTTAACTCCTTTTAAAGTGAAAAGGATAAAGACCACCCTGGATGATTATTTGTACACGGGAGATGATACGGTAGTGGAGGGGGAGATAGAAGAAGGTAAACTATATGAGGAAAAGGATTTTAATAGAACCATAGAAATTATTGAGCGCGAAACAAAGCGCGTGGAAGTGTTTTTGCAGGAAGCCAATCAGCAAGAGAAAGCCATTGTATTTTGCGCCAATCAAGGACATGCTGCCTTAATCAGAGACCTCATAAATCAAAAGGCCAAGCATAAAGACCCGTTCTATTGTGTGCGAGTAACGGCCAATGATGGAGAAGAAGGAGAAAAGCAATTAAGGGAGTTTCAAGATAATGAAAAAACATTGCCTACTATTTTAACTACCTCTCAAAAGCTATCCACTGGGGTAGATGCTAGAAATATTAGGAACATAGTGTTGTTGCGCCCAGTAAACTCCATGATAGAGTTTAAACAGATTGTAGGCAGAGGAACTAGGTTATTTGATGGTAAAGCTTTTTTTACCATTTATGATTTTGTAGATGCTTACAAGCACTTTTCTGACCCAGAGTGGGATGGAGAGCCTTTAGAGCCTGTTATTACTCAACCAAGACCTTATCCATTGCCAGATGATTCGGATGGTGTTTCGGCGCCAATTGTAGACATTCCAAGGCGAACCAAAGTAAAGGTGAAACTGAAAAATGGCAAGGAAAGGGAGATACAACACATGGTATCTACTTCTTTTTGGAGTGCAGATGGAAAACCTATTTCAGGCGAAGAGTTTTTAAGCAACTTGTTTGGTGAGCTGCCTAAGTTATTTAAAGACGAGGATGAGCTTAGAAAGCTTTGGAGCAATCCATTGACACGAAAGATATTGTTAGAGAAATTAGAGGAGGCAGGGTTTCCCAAATCGGATTTGATTATCCTTCAAAGCCTGGTAAACATGGAGAAGAGTGATTTGTATGATGTGTTGGAGTATGTATTTAATGGAGATTATGTAGCACTTACAAGGGAAGCAAGGGCAAAAGCAGCTGAAGCCACCCTTTTTGCCCTGTTAAATGAGCAGCAGAAAGAGTTTATATCATTTGTTTTAAACAAATATGTTGAAACAGGAATAGAGGAGTTAGAACAAGAAAAACTGCCTGTATTGCTTCAAAACAAATATCAATCCTTAGAAGATGCAAAAGCCATTTTAGGCGATGTGGCCAACATCAGCAAGCTGTTTATTGAATTTCAGCAGTATTTGTATAGGGAGAGGGTGGCGTAATTAACCAAAGTGTTTTGAAATATACCTATTTGTGGGTATATAGGCAACGAATTCAATTTATAGTTTTGTATAAATATTAATAAAATGAAGTACTTATTTATACCTTTTGCTTTAACCTTAATAGCATGCGGTCCTTCTGCCAAAGAAAGATTGAAGGCAGAAGAAAAAAGAATTCAAGATTCCATCGAAATTGCAACTAGGAATGCAGACTCAATAGCTGCCTTAGAGGAATTTATTACGCCATCTGAAAATTATGATAACACAATTTCTAATTATCAAATTGAAGACCAAAAAATTCTATACAATGAAAACCTCAATAATATAAATAGCTATCTGGAATATGAGAATGAGACTTATGAGGATGGAACATATTCTGCAACGGTTGATTATTATAATCCCGAAACGGGATTCACTAATACATACACCCTTGATGTAGAAGTTGAAAATGGTGAAGTTGTTCAAATTAACTTTCCAAGAGGAGGCTGGCTTGATAACTCTCATATTAATTCTGAGGCATTAGATGAGGATGGTAGAGCTACCATTACTGATGATGAGGGCAGGCAATTTGAAATTGAAATTGACCCGCAATAATGTCTCTATATTTAGCAGTTTGGTTTATATACTTTTACTATTTGGCTTTAAATTGTTAATTATTGTCAAAAGTTTAAATTATGGAGTTTAAAAGTTTGACTAATTCTGAAAATAAGATTCTAGTATCTTATTTCAAGGATGAAAAGTCTAATCCTAATAGGTCGATATATTCAATAATTAGGCAGAATAGAAAATCAGCTAAATTCTTTGATGAACTAAAGAAAATTATTGAAACTAATGATAAGTATGAAAAAGGGATTTCACTAATAAAGTTCTCTCTTTCTACTTCTACTGACATTACTTTTAAAGAATATCTTGAGTTCTTCTTAAATGGCCTAATCCGAGAGCAAAAAGACAGAACCAAGAATCAAAACCTAATTAATGGAAATGAATTAAATTCTGAAATTCAATATATAAATAAGAAAGAAAAAGGAGGCATTAATATTTTTAAAAGTATAAGATTTACTTTAAAAAGTTTCTTTGCAAGATATAAAGGTAAGATTTTTTCTGAGATAGATTTTGAATCCTTAGAATCTCATAGATACACAATAGAGATAGAAGGGTTTTTCAAAAGAAAAATGTTTCAAAATGTAATTGCAACAGCTATGAAATCCCCAATTTCAGTTGGCACATCAATTAAATTAATTAAAATACTTGATATTTCAGTGAGGAGAACCAATAGGTATGAAGATGGAAAATTAATTTTATTATATGCACTAGACTCAGCTAAAAATGCAAAGACTGAAAGTGAAATTAATTATTTATTAAAGGAGTATGATATCCTTTTCCAAGAATTCAATGCTCAAAATAGTGATAGTGTTGCAAAAATTACTGCAGATGGGAAAATATTATTACTTGAGCAATCCGACCAACAAGTTGTTCTGAAAATTGAAAATAAAACTAAAGATAGTTTGGTTACCCGAATTATTGATAAAATTAAAAAACAGTGGTTAAAAACAAAAATTGATGGAGTTCAACACGAAGAGAATAGGCCTAATTCTTCAATTGAGAATGATGAGGAAATTGAAGAGTATGTTTACAAGGAAATTGATGAATACATAGATGAGGAAATTGAAGACGAATATTACAAATTAATTCAATTAGTAAGTAAGAGGAGTAAGATACCATATAATTTGCAGTTGCTGGATTCAAGGTGGAAAAGCCGAAGGTCTCAGATAATTAAGAGAGACAATGAGCAATGCAAATTATGTAATGTCAAATATTCAGAAACCAATCCTTTGCAAGTTCATCACCAATGTTATATAATTGATTATTATGCATGGGATTATCCTGGAGATGAATTAATCACTTATTGTAAAAAATGTCATCAGGAGTGGCACAGAAAAAATCAAGTAAAGCACTTTAAAATTGTTGATGGTAAAAAACATGAAGTTTTGAAAAGGAATAAATTTGAGCGCAAAACCTGTGAAAGATGCAATGGAAGAGGTTATATACCCTATTATTCGCATGTGCAAAATGGGGTTTGCTTTAAATGTGGTGGAGATGGTTATTTAAATAACCAAGCATATTCAGGTATGAAATTTTTTAGCTTAGTTAAGCCTTATACCTATCATTTTGATGTTTAAAATAATTTACATACTTTTGGGTCATATTACAAAACCTATGGAAAGCAATAAAAAAAATGGTCTTAGTAATTTGACTAAAAAGGCTGCGGCTGTTTTTGGGGCTGCATTAGCTGCTTTAACAGGTGTTCAAACGCCTTCAACTTTGCCAATAGAATCAAATAATTCAGAAGGTAATACTATACAGGTTACTGAAGTTGGGAAGGTTAAGCCGATGCCAATTCTAAAGTTAAACCCTAGTAATCCTGAGAATAGCCAATTTATAGCTCAACATCGCTCGCATTCTTCACATAGCAGTCATAGTTCGCACCGTTCACACTATTCTCATAGGTCGGGTGCTATGTTCGCATAAAACTAGTTGTTATGCCTTTTCAGAATGAAATCAAAGACAATGAAATAATTGTTTTTGCAGATACATCATTGTATTCTAAAGATAGTATTTTTAAATGTCTTTATTGGTATGGCGATAAATATCATACCCATGTTTCTTTTGCCGACAGCAATACCTACAGAGTTTCAGTGAAACCACTATCTTCTAAACCTCTATCACAGGTGGAATTAGAAAACCTTTTATTGAAACTCGAGAGAGACCTTGTTGATTTTAATTTGCGTGACATAGTTACTAAAGAAACTATGAATGTAAGGGACTTGTTGATCGCAAAGGCGTTTTCAAATGGTGAGTTTGATGAATTACCGCCTGGTGATGTTTCTGATCCTGTTGGTTTTAATGTTAATCAGGTAAAAAATGATTGATGCTAAACCAGATAAGAAATCAAGAAAATTCAAAGAAATTGACCAGTTCAACCTGAACGATAGAAGGCATTATTATTTATTGCCATTTCGCTTTCACAGAATAACTTCAGACAAGGAAATTATAGTAAATGAAGTAGGTGATTATTTGCTTTTGAAAAATGGAACCTTTGAAAGGATTGTAAAACGATTAATTGATAAAGAAAGGGATGCTGAACTTTATGGCGATTTAATTGCAAATTTTTTCATCTCAGAAGAACCAATTCCACCCTTAATTGATGTTCTTGCCACTAGATACAGAACCAAAAAGTTATTTCTTAGCTATTTTACAGGCTTACATATATTTGTTATTTCTTTAAGGTGTGAACACACATGTCATTATTGCCAAGTATCTAGAGTCACTCAGAATAAAGACCTATATGATATGTCAATTTCTAATATTGACAAGGGAATAGAAATTATGTTCAAATCCCCAAATCCACATGTTACAATGGAGTTTCAGGGTGGGGAGGCCTTATTAGCCTTTGATAATATAAAATATGCTGTAGAAAGAGCTGAACGTATTGCTCAAGAATTAGGAAGGGGTTTAACAAAGGTTATATGCACCAACTTAGCATTAATAACCGAAGAAATATTAGAGTATTGTAAAGAACATGAAATTCTTATTTCAACTTCGTTAGATGGACCTCAATATGTTCATGACAAGAATAGACATAAGCCTCATGCAAGCAGTTATGAGTTAGCAATAAAAGGAATTGAGTTATCAAGAAAAGTATTAGGTCATGACAGGGTTTCAGCCCTAATGACTACAACTAAGCTTTCATTAGATTACCCAACAGAGATAGTAGAAGAGTATTTCAATCTAGGCTTTCAAGGAATATTTTTAAGAAATATCAGTCCATATGGCTTTGCCTTAAGAACTGATACTTCAAAATATGAAACTGAAAAGTTTTTAATCTTTTATAAAAAAGCTCTTGACCGTATTTTAGAGTATAATTTCAGTGGTCATTACTTTACAGAAGACTTAGCCAAAATATTTTTAACAAAAATATTAACTCCTTTCAATGTTGGTTTTGTGGATTTGCAATCTCCTGCGGGCTTAATTAATGGTGTTATTGTATTTAACTATGATGGCGGAGTTTATGCCACTGATGAAAGCAGAATGTTGGCGGAACAGAAAGATTTTACTTTTAAACTTGGTACATTAGACGATTCTTATAACGATTTGTTTTTTGGTAAAAAAGCGCAAGAAATTGCTCAGCTTTGGGCAAATGAAGCATTGACAGGTTGCTCAGAATGTGCTTTCCAACAATATTGTGGGGCAGACCCGGTGCATAATTATGCCACCCAAGGGGACATGTATGGTTATCGTCCCAATAGTGATTTCTGTCAGAAGAATATGGAAATCATAAGGTATTTAATTGAATTAATGGAAAGTGACGATAGAATTAAAAAAATATTTGAAGGCTGGGCAAAAACAGCAACTCATTAATTAAAGAATATGCTGCTTAGAACCAAAGGAAAACCCATAAATATTGAAGGTCACTTAGTGGGAAAAGTTACAAGAGACCCCGCACAATTAGATGAACATACCTTTTTGTTAATTGAAGGCTCAATACCTGAATTTACAGGAAATAACTTCTTGGGTCTATTAAGCTGCGCTGCGGAATATGAATTAAAAAATGATGAGAAGGTTGTTTTTAACATTCCATCTTTTGACCATTTGGAAAATGGAGATATAGTTTCAGTTGGTAATGATGGAAACATTAATACGCTTTATAGAGTCAATTCATTTCATAATACCTTATTAGCAACAGAAAGATGCAATAGCAATTGCCTCATGTGTTCTCAACCTCCAAGAGACAGAAATGATATTCCGATTCATTATGAAATTCATAAAAAACTCCTCCCATTAATTCCAAAAGATTGCGTTGAGTTAGGTATATCTGGAGGTGAACCTACCTTGATGGGCAATTTATTTTTTGATTTACTAACTCAAATTAAGAATGAATTACCCGATACAGAAATACATGTTTTAACAAACGGCCGTTCTTTCGCTTGGAACCACATGGCAGAAAGACTAGGAGAAATAGATAATAAAAGATTAATGCTAGGAATACCTGTTTATGCAGATTATTACCAAGTTCACGACTATATCGTTCAGGCTGAAAATGCTTTTTATCAGACAATTTTAGGCCTCCACAATCTAGCTCGTTACAACCAAAGACTAGAGGTAAGAGTTGTTTTACATAAGCAATCTATACCTCGTTTGACGAGGCTTTCAAAATACATTTATAAAAATTTGCCATTTGTAGAACATGTCACCTTTATGGGACTTGAATATATTGGCTACACTCCTCATAATATTGAAAAGCTTTGGATCGACCCATACTATTATCAAGAAGAATTAGGAGAGGCTGTTGAGTTCTTGGCAGGTCAAGGGATGCATGTTTCAATTTATAACACACCACTTTGCGTATTGCCAGAAAGTCTATGGAAATTCGCACGGAAATCTATTTCTGATTGGAAAAATGACTATTTACCTGAATGCTCAACATGCTCTAAACTTGATGAATGTGGTGGGCTTTTTACATGGAACTTAAAAAAGCATAGTGAATATATTAGGGCTTTTAAAATTGATTAAAAAGAGAAAACAATCTTTATTTTTCATGAATATTTGTTTAGTAATAGATTAATTATTTTCAGAGATTATTCAGAATAATGTATAAAAAATTAGAATTTCTCGATTATAATTCTGCTCCTTGGGGCAAAATCTGGATATATGATTTCACGATCATCATACTTGATTATTGTTTTATTACTTTCAACAATATTATAATCACTTTCTACATATTCATTTTCCAAAGCAATATAATCTGCTCTTGATTTTTTATCTAATTTTAAGTAATCATTTATATTTATCCAATCTTTACCTTCTGAAAAAGTATTGATAGGGTAAAAACCATTAGGTTCAATCGTTAAATTGCCTATAATTTCCTTTAAATTCGGCTTTCGAGAAATTCTAGGATAATATAATTTGTTCAGTAAATCCTCAGCAGATTTTACGCAAACTAGCTCATGCCATGGAAATGCTGGTGATGGATTTAATTCTAAGAAACCTGGAATTTCCCAGCCTAAAAAATTTATACCTTTACTTTTTCTATTTTTTTTGTTATAGAAATTATCAAATAAGTATTTTGCTTCTATAATTGAGCATCCATGCAATTCAAAGGGGTTGTTAAATCCTATATGATTAATTCTAAGTTCATTTGAATAGTTAAACAAAAGATAAAAGGGAATTGCTTGTCTTTCATTAGCATAGTTTATAAGTGAAACAATTTGATTTCCATGGTCCAATGAAGTGTATTTTCCATTCTTGTATAACTTTTTAGCTTGTATTGGAGCGTAAAACTCTATTCCATCATTTGGAAATTTTATTATTAATTCAAAGTCATTTCCATTCCGTTTTTCATCTAAAGCTTCAAAAATTGAAATGTTTAAGCCATATTGATCATTAAAAGTGTTTATGGTGAAAATTAAGTTTTGAGTTAAAGTAGTTTCAAAGACTTTTACCCCTGGTTTTAGATAAGCGTATTCTAATCGTTTCCATGTTTCAATGGATATGAGTTTAAATAACTCACAAAGGTTTGGGTTACCTATGAAGTTGTTTTTTGCGGCGGTATATGAAGTAAAGTCCATTTCTTAAGTCGTTTATTTTTTGTCAAATCTCCCTCAAAATTAAAATTCTAATTTGCATCATTTATTTCACTTAGTTTTTTATTCAATTCAATTTGTAAATTGTCACGTTGATTTAGATTTTGTTCAATTTTTAAATGAATATCTTGGATTTTTAATTCTATGAAGTTCTGAATTTCTTCTTGGATTTTATTTGAAAATACCTTTAACTTTTCATTTGCCAAATCATATTCTCCTCTTGCTATTGTTAATTTTTGTGTGAACTCACTTTTTCTTCCAGTAAAATCAATTAGAAATAAAATATCATTGGAATATTGAATTCGACTTAATTCTATTTCATTGTTTATTAAATGGAGGTCATTTTCTGCAAAAAGTCCTGAGACTAAATTCTTATTAATTATTTTTACGTATGGTAAATTTCGACTAATGAAACTATAGTCGGAACTACAATTTAGAACTGAATAGTTTTTCCCTGAAATTTCAATAGCTGGTTTTCTATCTATTGCCAATAGGCAACTTTCATAATAATCTTTATTTTTTTTTGTGCTATTTAATTTTTCTTGAATAGATAGAATGGATTCTTTGTATTTAAATATTAAATAATCAAGCAAGACTTCATCATCATAAAATGGTTTTTGCGTGTTGATAGACTCTGTAAAATAGATTATTACTTTTGAAGTAATTGAATCGATGTTTTTTAAGAAGTTGTGTAATGAACTTAAAATTGAACCTAGCTTATTACCTTGATTAATCAATCCTCCCATTGGTTCTGATAAAATTTCATATTCCCTGATTAATTTATCTTTTTTGATATTATTCTTTTCCCAAAGCCATCGATTCTTTTCAAATTTGGCTTGGTATTCTAATTTATCAAGTTTTAGTTGCTCATTTTTTTGTTTTATTAATTTTTCCTCAGTATCTTTTGATATTCTGATTTCTGATTCTAGTTCTGATGTTAATTTTTTCTTTTCACTTTCAGAATCATAAAAATATACAATATAGTTAATGTCATCAAAGTGAAGGTCTTTTAGTTGAATAAATTTATAATTCCATTCTTCACTAAGAGAATTTCCGATTTTAGTGTATTTTTTATAATAACACTTTAAAATCAAATCATTTTCAATATTGGATTTTTCTTGCGCTTCAAAATCAAATACATATGCATTTTGATTATTTGTGAAGATAACATCATCAAATGTTAATTTTCGGGTTTCATTTTCTATATCAAAGTTGCTAAAAATCCATAAAATAAATGTTGAGTTTTCTTTATAAAAATGTTGCCTTCTGGTAATTACGTTTAGCCATGTGGTAGATAATTGAAGCTCTATGGCTACTCTTTTATCTTTATAAAAAATATTAATGTCTGGTTTTTTCCATTCCTTATTTACTTTACTTTGAACTATTTTTTCAACTTCTACATTTGTCACTCCATCTTCTCTTTTTTCGTTTTTTATAAGAAATTCAGCTAATTTCTCCTTCAAATTCTTATGCAGAGCACTTTCCTTAATGCCATTATATTTTATTCTATCAATTTCCTCTTTAGTTAATTGATTTTTTGTTTTAATATGGCATTCATCGCTATCTTTTAAATGGGCAAAATGAAATGTTTCAGTTTTACTTTCATCTTCTCTTGAAGTTCTATTTCTGCCTCTTATTCTAACTTTTTGTTTACAATAGAAACAAGTTAAAAGAGGATCTCGAATTCCTTCTATTGCTTTCTGTAATTCTGATCGCATTTTGATTATATCATCATATGATTCATTTAAAAAATATTCATCAGAATATATAATATCCCCAGTTTCTAAATTGAGAACATCTTCAATTGTTCTTGATATTTTATTAGGTTTCTTCATATTAATTTAAATATCTCAATTTTAAAAAATTTTTATATAAAGATTTTTATTACTACAAAAGCATTCAATGGTTTTGGCATTTATTGATTTCTAAGATAAAGGTTACAATATTTCAAATCCTATTATATAATGTAATTTATTCTAATACACCAACCAGATTCTGCAATATTGCAATATTGCAATTTTGCAATTCTGCAAGAATATTTCGATAATAGTAATTACATAAGGGCATTACCAGTAAATTCTAGCGGTAATTAGTGAACTAACTATACATTCATTATTGCCTTTTAGTTGGAATTAGGGCAATTATAAGGTTAAGTACTTCATTTACTGTATATGTTTATCCTAAACAAAAGCTTCAATTACGCGGATTATTAATGTTTATTCAGAAAATATTCAGGTGAAAAAAGTGGTGGTAAATATATAATCTATTATCGGATATGGCTTTTTCCGGTAACCGGTAATTTTGCAATTGTTTTTATGGTAATATTACCCAATCTATATTTTTATGGAGTTTCCTTAGCCTTCTTTTCTTAAAAATTTGCCTAATACATTATTTAGCATGTTTTCTAATGTTCTGGTAGAAATATGAAAGCTTTTGCAGATTTCAAGGGCTAGTTTTCGTGTGAATTTTACTGGTAATGCATTAAAAAAGGATTGTTTGCTATCTATCTGCTTAAAATTTAATCCTCCATTTTGCTTTGGCAGAATATTAAACAATAGTATAACTTTTTTTGATTTGTCACCACCCCTCCAACACCTCTCTCATCCTTTCTAGCACCTCGGCGTTGAAGCCTTCGAAGGTGTGGAGGATGCTGCCGTCTTGAATGAATAGAAAGGTGGGGTATTTGTTTACCCCAAAATAACTGCCGCTGGGCCGCGCCATCGTATAGCTGTGTGGTAGGATGTTTTTCTTTTGACAGAAGTTGAATAAGTTTGCGGGTTCGTTCTTGGCGTCGAGGGTGTTCACTTTTAAAAACTGAATGCCTTTGGCTGCATACTTATCTTCTAAATCTTTTATATGCGGAAAGGCATTGATGCAAGGCCAACAGCCCATGTACCAAAATTCTACCAAGTATTTTCCTTTAAATTGAAGGAGCGTAGAATCTTTCTTGCCAATGTCATAAGCCATCAGTGCCGGGACTTTACCCGTATACAAACTAGAGTCGTACACATAACTGCTGCCTATTGGAACTTGTGCATAGTCCAAAGTTTTTTGATGGGCCTCTTGATATAACCTCCGATATTGTTCTCGCACAAATTGCGGGTCACGATGCATTTCTTGTATAAAAGAGCCTTTAATGAGGGTGTCTGTATTGTCTACCACATCAATTGTTTGGTAGCCTCTGTAAATACTGTCTTTCCACGAAACATAATGAGCAGAAACTAAAGTTTGAGAGTACGCATCTTTAGATGGCTCGCTGCCAAATTCTCGGCACGAAATGCCAAATATCACGGTGTCTTTTTGAGCCATTTGATAAACCGAATAAGCGGTGTCTAAGAATTTGCCTAATATCAGTTTTACCCTGTTAGAATGCTTGTCAGTGGAGAGTTGTTCATTTGACTCTGCTTTGAAATAGCTAAAAGATGAATCTTTTTCAAAAGCATTGATCACAAATTTGTTAGTATCTATTTGAAAGGTATAATGGGTGTTCCCCGAATTTGACTGCATTACAAAAGCAAAACTATCCCCCTTACATTGAAGCAAAGTGAAGGAGGCAAACCGAAGACTTGGGTCGCCAATCTTATTACTGTAAAGAATACCTTTTGCATAGTAATACGGACTGTTAGTCAAGTTCAATAGGGCAGGGTTCTTTAGCTCTCGTAAACTCCTAGGCTGCGATTGCGCGTGTGTTATTCCCAAAGCCCAAACCAATAAGTAGGATGTTAATTTTAGTAATTTCATGAATGGGTAGTTTTGGTAAAAATAGTGAAAAGGAGTTGAAGTTTTTAGTCCATAGTTTTCAGTCCATAGCTTATAGTCCATAGCCCATGGACCATAGACGATAGTTGAATTCGGCTACCATGGACCATCGTCTATCGACCATCGACCTCTTACCAAGACGAAATAAATAAAAAATTATCTATTTTAGCCCTACACTTAAATTGGAGTACTTTGCAGCTCCAACATAGCATCGTCATGATAGAGGTTTTACGCCGGCATATAGCAGCCCGTTTGGGTAATGATCTTGGTAACTTAGAAGAGGTGCTTAAACATTTTAAATACCTTAGCACCAAAAGAAATGAAATCCTACTGCAACAAGGTGATGTTTGCAAGCACGTTTATTTTGTTGCCAAAGGCTGTTTGCAGGTTTACACCTACGACAAAGACCTTAACGAAACCACCCGTGACATTGTCATCGAAGACCATTGGTGCTCTGAGTTATTAAGCTTTGGAAGTGGCAAACCTGCCACCGAAAACATCAGAACGGTTGAGCCGTGTGAGTTGTTTGCCATCGACCGTGCCTCTTTTCAAACCCTCATGGAAACCGAACCCCATTTCAATAAAGTATATAAGCAAGTGTTGGAAGCTTCTTATGCCAATTCGGTCTATCGCATCAATGCCTTTGTTTCTTTATCGGCACTCGATAGAATTAAGTGGTTAATGGAATATAGACCCACGCTAATGACCAGGCTTTCTAGTAAGCTCATTGCATCCTATTTAGGTATCCATAAAGATGTGTTTAGTAGGTTAAAAGCACAACTTTAAAAAATATCGACTTTTGTCATCATTTGCCAAAATTTAAATGTTGAATCTTGTTCCATCATTCACCATTTAAAATTAAACACAATGACAGAGTATTTATTATTATTTCGCAATGCAAGTGCCCCCGATGGCTACCTTACCACTTCAGAAGACATGGCAGACGATATGCCTAAGTGGCAATCGTGGATTGGCCAAATAGCCATGCAAGGTAAACTGGTTCATACCGCACCGATGCGCTATGATGCTAGCTTGGTAAATAACGATGGAGTAGCTGATGGTCCGCTTAAGGATGCAGACAGTGTGTTGGTTTCTGGGTTTCTTATTTGTAAATCCGACAGTTTAGAAGAGGTTCAAGCTTGGAGTAAAACTTGCCCAATTCTTAAATACCCCAACAGTTCAGTAGAAATCAGAACCCTCATTCCCTTTTCAATTGGGTAGTAATGTTTTAGGTCCATGGACCCTAGCTGAATCTTCTACCAGCCGCCAAAAGCCAAAAGCCAACTGCCAACCGCTACTTCCCAATACAGAAAGTGACTTATCAATAATAGCAAGCCTTTCAGGTTTTAAGGTACAAATAAGGTACAATAAAGGTCCTTTTTAGAAAGTCTAAACTCTTTTTGAATATAGTATTATTTCATGCGCTCTAAAATAAAGTAGTTATAAATTACTGTCGTATTTCCACTAGACCAACTATTTTTTAAAAGCCAACCTCTATGGTAAAAATAGTTTAAACCTTCAGTAATTGAATTAAATCTTCTTGTTTCTCCATTGGCATCTTTAATTAACTTTAAATCAAAAAGACAATCCTTAAATACATCACTTTTACCAATGTCTAGCATTACTTTTTGTTTAGAATTGATATCACCTCCAGTCCATAAGTTAAAAAAGCCCACCGTTATGTAATGAATTGAACTATCTGCATTAACATTATAGTTGCAAATAATTAGTTCTTTTTCCTCATTGGTTTGAGAAAACAAGGTTGTAAGTGAAACGCTAAATACAAATACTAGCAAAAACTTTATTTTCATTTTGTAAGGTTTTAAGTATTCAATTTTACAATTTTGTTCGTTAAATCAGTAATTTGTGAATATAGTTTTTCTAGTTCTGGGCTATCTGTTACGCACGAATAGATAGGTACAAACTTTAAACCCTCGCGCGCGTGCGCGTACTTGTAAAGGACCGATTTTATAAATAGGTTATCTTTATTGAATACCTATTAAACCACGCGCGTAATTTACGGCAAATAGTTATTTAATTAAATATTCAGTGAATTTCAAAATCTGAATTATGGCAATATGTGCGTTTGTCTCCTTAGTGGTTCAAGGCAAATGAAGTATATCCCAGATACTCCCTTACCCGCTCAACCTTGCTATCCTTTGGGCCTGCCTTCGTTTTGGGCTATAATAACTATGCAGGCAAAAAGGCAACCGATTAAAATGCCTATAAGCATAAGTAGAAAATTTAAGGTTGTGTTTTGTGTTTCTATTAATAGAATATTCATTTTGATTTGATTTAATGCCTCGAATTTTTTTCGAGGTAACCTTATTAAATACTTTGTTTAAATAGATTGTTTAAATACATTGTTTAAATACATTGTTTAAGGTGCTGTATTTATTTAGGTTGGTGCTTTGTTATTAGTAGGGTTGTATAAACTCTTTTGAATGTCTGCTTTTAATTTTTTTAGTTCAAATATTCGGTTTGATTTCTTTTTTCTTTCTGCAACTGAAATAAGTTCAGATAAGGGGAATTTAAT
>CAYUDC010000031.1:0-22459 GCA_964443415.1 uncultured Chitinophaga sp.
TGAACTTAGGTTGCGCTATGGGTCATCCAAGTTTTGTAATGAGTAATTCATTCTCTAACCAAACTTTGGCTCAAATAGAATTATGGAACCACAGCGACAAATACGAAAACAAAGTTTACGTATTACCTAAACACTTAGATGAAAAGGTTGCTGCTTTACATTTAGAGCATATTGGAGCTAAACTTACTAAGTTAGACCCAGAGCAAGCTGCTTATATTGGTGTAACTACCGAAGGTCCGTTTAAAGCAGAGATGTACCGTTACTAGACCATAGGCGATGGACGATAGTCCATGTTTATACAAAATATAACTGCCTTAGTGTAAAAGCTAAGGCAGTTTTTTTATGTTTAATTCTAATGGTTCTGAATCTTTAGATTAAGGGAAAATAAGCCTACTAATGACCTTATTTAAAATTTGCCAAAATGATATGCCCTAAAGGTGGATACGGGTAAATTGTTACCTATTAGGTTAAATTAAAAAGAAGCTTTCATTTAAAAATGAACTTATTTACTTTATTACTAATAAAAATTATATTTTCGAAGGTTAAGAAAGAAGCCCTTTTAATAAAGTCTAGTATAAAAAGCCCCTATTAATTAAAGATTTACCCTTCTGATCAAAAAAATGCAAAATAAAAAAGTACATATATCAGTAGTATCACCTGTTTATCGATCTGAGAACATTGTATCTGAACTTGTTTCGCAGGTAAAAGAAAGTTTACTTAAAATAACTGAGGATTTTGAAATCATTTTAGTAAATGATTATTCACCTGATAATTCATGGCAAAAAATTGAAGAAGAATGTAAAAAGGATACCAGAGTTAAAGGTCTAAATTTAAGCAGGAACTTTGGACAGCATTATGCTATTTCAGCAGGATTAAGATATGTTAAAGGCGATTGGATAGTGGTAATGGATTGTGATTTACAAGACAGACCAGATGAAATTCCTAATTTATATAATAAAGCTCTTGAAGGATGGGAGATTGTTTATGCTCGAAGATTAGAAAGGAAAGATAAATTAAGCAAAAGAATTGGCTCAAAACTTTTCCATATCGTTTTTGCCTATTTAAGTGGAATCAAAACAGACAGTTCTATTGCTCAATTTGGGATTTTTGAAAACAAGGTGATTAAAGAATTTAATCATATGAGGGAAACGTCTCGTTCATTCAATTCATTAATTCTATATTTAGGTTTTAAAAAAACCACCATTGACGTAAAACATTCTGATAGGTACGAGGGAACTTCCACTTATTCTTTTAGCAAGTTACTTCAACTTACTACTGATGTTATTCTATCAAACAGTAATAAACCTTTACGAATTACTGTAAAAATGGGATTTTTAATATCCTTTTTCTCTTTCTTTTTAGCCATTTATAATATTTTAGCTCATTATGCTGGAATTATCAAAGTTGAAGGTTTTACATCTACAATTTTCTCCATTTGGTTTGTTGGTGGATTAATATTATTTGTTTTAGGGGTAGTTGGCTTATATATTGGTAAAATATTTGACCAAGTTAAAGATAGGCAATTATTTATAGTATCTGAGGAGGTAAACATTTAGTAAATGAGAATTATTAATGCACACTGGGAAAAAAGAAATTTGGGAGTGGATTGTCTTGAAATTACAATAGATAAGGAAGACACTCTTGATACGTTAAAAAGTCAAGAAATCGAGTTTAACAACATTGATTATATAGTTATTAAAGTTCCTATTGGCCGATTTGACATAAATTCCTATTTGAGTTCTCTTGGATTTAGTTTTATAGAGGGAATTTTAAATTTTCGAATTAACGTAAAAGATGCATTTTTAAATAAACTTCAACATCGCTTAAACAATGCCATTACTTACACAGAAATGAATGATTCGGACCAAATAGAATTGATTCAAGAAATAGAAAATGGCCTATTTAAAAGTGATAGAATAATATTAGATTACTATTTCGAGGAAGGGCTTTCAGCAAAAAGATATTCAAATTGGATAAAAGATGAACTAACCAGGACAACACAAGTATATAAAATACTACATAAGGAGGATACCATAGGTTTTTTTACATTTAAAGAGTCTGGCCCAGAAACATACTACCCTTTTCTAGCAGGCCTTTATTCAAAATATTCAAACTCAGGATTAGGTTTTACCACTATTAGAAAACCAATAGAAGAAGTAATAAGGAGAAATGGAAAAACAATATCTACATTTGCCTCAACCAATAATCCATATGTTGTTAGAGCCCATCTACAACAAGGATTTTCAATTGATGAAACCCAATATGTATTTGTAAAACATAATAATAAATAAAATGACGAATTTAGAAAAATACCATTCGGCCTTTATCTCAAGCTTCCAAATTACTGAAGAGCAATTGGTAGGATTAGCCTACCAGTCAATTGAAAGTTGGGACTCAGTAGGCCATATGGGTTTAATTGCAGCTTTAGAAGATTCATTTGATATCATGATGGATACCGATGATATTATTGATTTTTCATCCTTTGATAAAGGGAAAGAAATTATGTTAAAATATGGAGTTACACTCTAATCTTTTACAGAATAAAACGGTCCTAATCACCGGCAGTAATAGAGGAATTGGGAAGGAAATTGTGCAACTATTTGCTCAACATGGTGCAAAAATAATTGCATGTACAAGAAAACAAAATGCTGAATTTGAGCAATTTACAAAAGAAATTTCAAATCAATATCAATCGTCCATTGAAATATTGAGTTTTGACTTAACTAATGAAGCAGAAGTAAAAGAGGCATTTAAACCCATATTAAGAGAAAAAAGAAGAATTGATGTCTTGATAAATAATGCTGGAGTAGCTCATGGGGGGTTCCTTCAAATGACTTCAATTTCGAAAATTAGGGAAGTTTTTGAAGTGAATTTTTTCTCACAATTATTGGTAATTCAACAAATATCAAAAATTATGATGCATCAGAAATTTGGCAGCATCATTAACTTAGCCTCCATTGCTGGTATTGATAGTCATGCAGGCTACTCAGCCTATGGCTCTAGTAAAGCAGCGATTATTTATGCAACCAAAACCTTATCAAAAGAACTTGCCCTTTACAATATCAGAGTTAATGCCATCGCACCTGGTTTAACAGCTACAGAAATGGCCGAACAAATGGAAAAAAAAGCTAAGGAGAATTTAATTTCTGCTAGCGCTTCCAATAGACTTGCTCAGCCTGTTGAGATTGCCAATACAGCCTTATTCTTAGCATCTGATTTATCAAATTTTGTTAATGGTCAAGTTATTAGGGTAGATGGTGGAATTTAGAAAAACAATTGAATTATGAAAGAATTTAATTTAGAAGAATTAGAAACATTATCAGCAAAAATTAGAAATCGCTCATTAAGAATGGCCTTAAATGTGGGAAAAAATGGCTCGCATTTAGGCGCAGGTCTTTCATTAGTGGAAGTTTTTGCCACCTTATATGGCGCTGTTTTAAATTTTGACCCCAATAACCCGACTGATGAAAATAGAGATAGACTGATTATTAGTAAGGGCCATTGCGTTTTGTCGTATTATTCGATATTAAACGAATTTGGCTATATTAATGATGAAGAATTATCAAAATTTGAAACAAATGGAGCCATACTTCATGGACATGCCACTAGAAATCTTGACCTTGGAATAGAATTTTCTGGCGGTAGTTTGGGGTTAGGGCTAAGTTTTGCTATTGGCGTAGCTTTAGCTGGGAAAATAAATAAAAAAGACCATAGTGTTTATGCTATAATTGGTGATGGTGAATGCAATGAAGGCATTGTTTGGGAATCATTTATGTCTGCATCACATTTTAAATTAGACAATCTAATTGTAATTATAGATCATAATAAACTTCAATATGATGGAAATTTAGATACTGTCATGGACATGGGTAGTTTAGCTAAAAAACTTGAGGTTTTTGGCTTTAATACAATTGAGGTTGATGGTCATAATGTAAAACAGCTTTATGATGGATTTAAAAGCAAAGTAAAAGAAAAACCAATGGCAATAATTGCTAATACTGTTAAAGGGAAAGGTGTATCTTTTATGGAAAATAAAAAAGAATGGCATCATTCTGTATTGTCGTTAGAGCAATTTGAACTTGCTATGTCTGAACAAAAAATTAAACTTTCCTAAACTATGTTAACCTATAATTCTTTAAACTTCAGAACATGGTCGAAATTGGGTCAAAGAGGCGCATTTTTTGGTCTAGCAGTATTTGAAATAGTTGAACAATTTGAAAACGCCATGATACTTACTGCTGATTTAGCATATTTATCTGGTCTAGAAAGATTTATCAATAAGCATCCAGAGAAATTCTTAAATATTGGGATTGCAGAGCAAAATATGCTTGGAGTGAGTGCCGGTTTGGCTCAAGAGGGTAAAATTGTCTTTGCTACTACTTATGCAACCTTTGTAACAATGCGCAGTTGCGAACAAATGAGGCATTACATGGGATACATGAATAGCAATATTAAAATCGTAGGAAGTGGCGCTGGATTAATTATGACATATTCAGGTAATACGCATTACACGTTCGAAGATTTGTCTATAATGAGGGCAATCCCCAATATTACGATTTTATCTCCTGCAGATGCCACAGAATCTGTAAAAGTAGCCCTAGCAGCCGCTAAACATTTGGGTCCTGTTTATATCAGATTAACCGGAGGATTAAATAATCCAATGGTGTATAAGGAAGATTATAATTTTGAAATAGGTAAAGCTGTAACGATTTTAGATGAAGGAGATATTACCATTTTTGCAACAGGTACAATGGTTTATAATTCTATTGAAGCTTCAAAAATTTTAGCTTTAAAAGGAATTAAAGCAAGGGTGGTAAATTTCCATACCATCAAACCTATTGATAAGGATGCTATTGATGATTCGAATGAAAAATCAAAATTACTAGTATCTGTTGAAGAACACAGTAAAATTGGTGGTCTTGGGGGTACGATAGCAGAGCACTTAAGTTTAAAAGGTAATCATGCCCCTTTATTGCGTCTTGGCATTGCTGATGAATTTAAGCATGCAGGTGATTACAATTTCTTATTAGGAGAAAATAGATTACTCCCAGAACAAATTGCGCAAGACATCGAAGAAAAGTATCTTAGCTTAAAATAATAGTAATGGCATTTTCAGAACATTTTCCAATAAATCAAGAAATTGCCTTGATTGATGAATCTGGGAAGAATTATAGCTACAATGAAATCAACGCCTTTACTCTTGATTTTAGTAATTACTTTGAAAAAAAAGACTTGGTATTTTGTTTATGCCAAAACACCCCATTTTCTATCATTGGCTATCTAACATTTTTTACCAATGACGTAGTACCTCTACTTTTAGATTCAACCATCGAACATTTCTTATTAGTAGAGCTAATAGAATTATACAAACCCAAATACCTTTGGATTCCAACAAAAAGGAAAAACGACTTTACTGCTAACAAAGTAATATTTGAAATTGAGGAGTATATATTAATTGAGTCGGGCATAGAAAACCCATTTCCAATTCATGATGATTTAGCACTATTACTTACTACCTCAGGAAGCACAGGAAGCCCTAAATTAGTAAGGTTAAGTTGGAAAAACATTTACAGTAATGCTACTTCGATAGCTCAATACCTTTCGATTAGTTCTTTAGACAGACCAATTACCACTTTACCAATGAATTATTCATTTGGTCTTTCTATTATTAACAGTCATTTAATAAAAGGAGCAACCATTTTACTTACCAATAAATCATTAATGGAAAAAGATTTTTGGGAGTTCCTTAAACTTCATCAAGCTACCACAATTTCTGGCGTTCCTTATACTTTTGAAATGCTTAAAAGATTAAGATTTTTTAGAATGGATTTACCATCTATAAAAATCATTACTCAGGCAGGCGGCAAATTAAGTAATGACCTTATTAAAGAGTTTGCTGAGCATAGTCTTGGGTCAAACAGACGCTTTTATGTAATGTACGGACAAACTGAGGCAACTGCTCGAATGAGCTACCTTCCCTTTGAAAAGACACTAGAAAAGTTAGGAAGTATTGGTATTGAAATTCCAGGTGGGAAATTTGAATTGATTGATGAAAATAAAAATGTAATTTCAAATAGCAATCAAACAGGAGAATTAGTATATTCTGGTGATAATGTATCATTAGGTTATGCAGAAAACGGAGAAGATTTAATAAAAGGAGATGAAAATGATGGAATCCTTTTCACTGGTGATTTAGCATATAAGGATGAGGATGGATTCTTTTATATTGTAGGAAGAAAGAAAAGATTTATTAAACTATTCGGTAATAGGGTAAATCTAGATGAGACAGAACAACTAATCAAAAAAATTACACCAGATTGCGCTTGTATAGGAAATGACGACAAAATGGTTATTTACCTAACAGACGAATCTAAGACGGAAGAAGTAAAAAAATATATCACCCATTTAACAGGCATTCATCACAGTGCATTTTCAATTAGGTTGATTGATGAAATCCCAAAAAATCCCTCTGGTAAAACAATCTATTCAAAGCTTAGTATTTAACATGAATCTATCTGAAATCCTAGATATTCCTCCTTTCTCCTTGAATAGTGTTCAAAAACAATCTTTGCTCAATAACTATTTAAAAGAGTTAACTCAATTTCATTACCATGCTTGTCCCTCTTATAAAAAGATGTTGGATAGCATGTTGTTTAATCCAGAGGAAGCAAATGATTACGCGTATTTACCATTTTTACCTGTTAGATTATTTAAATTATTTGAATTAAAAAGTGTTGGAGAGGAGCATGTGGTAAAAACGATGACATCCTCCGGAACTTCTGGCCAAGCTGTTTCTAAAATATATCTTGACAAAGAAACGGCTGCAAGCCAAACTAAAGCTCTCACCAAAATAGTTTCCTCATTAATTGGTTCACAAAGGGTTCCAATGATTATCATTGATAGCGAAAGTACTATCAAAAATAGAAATTTATTCTCGGCCAGAGGTGCAGGAATTTTAGGGTTTTCTATGTTTGGCTCTAAGAGGATGTATGCGCTAAATGATGAGATGGAATTAAAATCAACTGAAATCATCGAGTTTTTAGAAAAACATAAAGGAGAGCGAATTTTCATGTTTGGATTCACCTTTATGGTTTATCAGCATTTTTACAAAGAATTAAAAAACAAAGGGATTCAATTAGATTTATCCAATGCAGTTTTAATGCATGGTGGCGGGTGGAAAAAACTCATTTCAGAAGCTGTAACTTCTGAGAAATTTCGAGAAAAACTGAATGACGTTTGTGGTATAAATCAAGTTCATGATTACTATGGCATGGTTGAACAAACAGGCTCCATTTATATTGAATGTGAAAATGGCCACCTTCATGCACCCGTTTTTTCAGATATCATTATTAGAAGAGCCCATGATTTTTCTATTGCTGAAATTGGAGAAAAAGGAATCATTCAAGTAATTTCTATCCTACCTAAAAGTTACCCTGGACATTCATTATTAACAGAGGATGAAGGGATATTATTGGGTGAGGATAATTGCACTTGTGGTAGATTAGGTAAATATTTTAAAATAGAAGGAAGATTAAAAAATGCCGAAATTAGAGGCTGTAGTGACACCTATGCAACAAATTTTAACTGAGGTAACTTGTTTATTTCCGAGCAAAATAAACATTGATGATATTAAATCCTTAAAGGCTACCAACCTTTTTAATCAAGAGGCTGTGAGCTTCTTAAATGCCTTATATATTGAATTACAAAAATCACCAAATATCAGAGAATACCCTGATGTGGCCACATTTGCGTTTTTCTGTCGCAAGGCAAATATTAATTCGCTACTTCAAGGCTATGTAAATGGAAATCTCATTAAATTAGGAAGAGGTATTGCATTTCATATTGCCCCTTCAAATGTGCCTGTAAACTTTGCTTATTCGTTGATTTGCGGGATTTTAGCTGGCAACGTTAACATTGTAAGAGTTCCATCTAAAAACTTCATTCAGGTTCAAATGATAGTGGATGCTATTGCAAAAATTTCTGAAACTGGACATTTTAAGGCTATTACTGACAAGATTTTTTTAATAAAATATGATAGAAACAGCCAAGCAACATCCCTTTTTTCCTCCATTTGTGATGTTAGAATCATTTGGGGTGGAGATGAAACAATAGCTCAAATCAGAAAAAGTCAGTTACCTCCAAGATCCTTTGACATCACCTTCGCTGATAGGTATTCTGTTTGTGTTATCAATGCTGACGAGTTTATACAGGAAGAGAAACCTGAAAAATTTGCCCTTGGATTTTATAATGACACCTATCTTTTCGACCAAAATGCATGTACTGCCCCTCATTTAGTTTTATGGGTTGGAAATAAAGAAAACGTCATTAAATCTAAATCTATTTTTTGGAACCAGGTTCATCAATTGGTTCTACAAAAATATGGTCCAGTACAACCTGTAATTGCGGTCGACAAACTTACATCGTCATTTTCTAGAGCAATTAAATCTGAGGGGGGCCATGTTACTGAAATGAAGGACAATCTATTGTGGAGAATTGAGTTAGATAAACTTACTAAAGATATTGAAGAATTTAGGTGTACAAGTGGTTATTTTTTAGAATATCACGCTAATACAATTAATGAATTAGCAGAAATTATCAATAGAAAATATCAAACCATCGCATATTATGGCTTAACCAAAACCGAGCTACATGACTTTGTAATCAAGGAAGAAATTTCAGGAATTGATAGAATTGTTCCTATCGGACAAACCACAAATTTCTCGTTTGTATGGGATGGATTCGACCTAATAAATACTTTATCAAGAGCTGTTCAAATAAATTAGGTGAAAAAATCAATTCGAATCTGCAATCACCTTATCTAAAATCTGCAAAAAGGTTTTGGCATCGCGGTAACCAGGATCAATAAACACTGATTTCTTTTTGGCATCGATAAAATATGTGGTTGGGAAACCTGTGCTCTCTCCCCTACTTAATTGCATGTAAAAATCCCTTGCAGAGTAAATTTGTCCATCAATATTATAGGTAGAATCACGTAACTCTGGGTTAAATTTGATGACAATGAAGTGTTTGTTCAATTTTTTTATCACCTCTGGATGGGCATAGGTATCTCTATCCATTTTTTTGCACCAGCCACACCAATCGGTATAAGCATCTACTAATATAATTTTCTTTTCCTTTACCGCTAACGGATATCCTTCATTCCATTGATACCATTTAAGTGTTTCTTCGTTTGGAAACTTAAAAGAGAAAGCAAAGAAAATCATCAAAAGGAAACTCACTTTTTTCATTGTATTCATTATTCAAATTTGGTTCAAACCGAAACAATAATTGGACCAAAATTACTTAAAGAATTGTTGAATGGCTGGAATTAACAATTCCGTTGAAACTTTCTCGAATGGATGCGCAGTATGCGGGAATACAAGTAGGCCGCCAGAGGGAAGCATTTTGTAAACCGCTAAAGTTTCGGTTACCGAACTGGTTTGATCTCTATCGCCAATACCTAATAAAACTGGATGCATTATCTCAGACAATTGCTTCTCGGATAACAACACGGTTTCAGACATTTGTTTCATCATGTCGCTCGTGCTTTTGAGCAAAGACTTCCAAATGTTTAAGCCATGTGTAAGCATTAGGTTATTGGCAAAAACTGGCACCTTTTCTATCATTTTGTCTGGGTCTAACATTCCGGCTTCTTTGGCAGTGGATATAGGATCCCAATTAAATTTTACATTCAAGGTAAATATCTTGTTGACCCTATTGGGATGCAAATGAGCAAAATAAAGTGCCGCATATCCACCCATGCTAAACCCAAATAGATTGATTTTTTCAATTCCATTTTTATCTAGAAAAGACAAAATATCATGGGCAAATGTGTTAAAAGTTAATCCTTGAGGTGGGATGAGCTCCCCACCATGTCCGGCGAAATTCAAGGAATGGCAATCAAATTCGGCACTCAACTGATTGATAATTGGGTTAAACTGATTTTTGGACCCTAAGGCGCCGTGGAGGAACAATATTTTTTCCATAATCTTTGAGGTTCAAGTTAGCAATTAAACCTTATTTTCGCATAACATTTTTTTGATATGCTAAGCTACAACCGCAAACAATACACAAACGAAGTGTTACTTTCACTTTATAGGGCCCTTATTAAACCTAGAATGATTGAAGAGAAAATGCTCATTCTATTGAGGCAGGGCAAAGTGAGTAAATGGTTTAGCGGCATTGGGCAAGAGGCCATCTCTGTGGGTCTTACTGCAGCCTTAGAGCCTGATGAATATATTCTTCCTTTACATAGAAATTTAGGGGTTTTCACTGGTAGAGATATTCCATTTGCAAAATTATTCTCGCAATGGCAAGGTAAATTTGAAGGTTTTTCTAAAGGACGCGAACGCTCTTTTCACTTTGGCACTAACGAACACCATATTGTTGGAATGATTTCTCACTTAGGCGCCATGTTAGGTGTGGCAGATGGAATAGCCTTGGCCAATCTTATTAATAAAGAAGCAAAAATCACAGTGGTTTTTAGCGGAGATGGCGGCGCGAGTGAAGGTGATTTTCATGAAGCACTTAATACTGCTGCGGTATGGAATTTACCGGTAATCTTTTTAATAGAAAACAATGGCTATGGCTTATCTACTCCAAGCAATGAGCAGTTTAAATTTAAAAGCTTTACCGATAAAGGAATTGGCTATGGCATGGAGGCTTATCAAATAGATGGCAACAATATCCTTGAAGTGTATGACATTGTTAAAAACTTAGGAAACTCTATTAGAAACAAACCTCGTCCTGTGATACTGGAATGTTTAACCTTTAGGATGCGCGGGCATGAAGAGGCATCGGGTACTAAATATGTTCCGCAGGAATTGTTTGACCAATGGGGAGCAAAAGACCCCGTTACCAACTTCGAAAAATATCTATTAGAGGAAGGTGTAATTACCCAAACCACTATAGACGAGATAAAAGCCGAAATTAAACAAGAGATAGATGCAGGTGTTGAAAGCGTATTGAACCTAGCCGAAATTATACCTGATACCCAATATGAGCTAAATGATGTGTATTCCCCATCAAACTTTGTAGCCCATGGCAACCACCATCAGCATTTAAAGGATGTAGTAATTAAACCTGCGAGCGAAAGCAAAAGTAAAAAACGTTATGTGGATGCCATCAGCGACGGCCTAAGGCAGTCGATGGAAAAACATCCCGAGTTGGTATTAATGGGTCAGGATATCGCAGAGTATGGAGGTGTTTTTAAGATTACGCAAGGTTTTGTGGAGCAGTTTGGCAAAGACAGGGTAAGAAATACGCCTTTATGCGAAAGCGCTATTATTGGTGCTGGCTATGGTTTATCCATCAAAGGAATGAAAGCGATGGTGGAGATGCAGTTTGCCGATTTTGTGAGTGTAGGCTTTAATCAAATAGTAAATAATCTAGCAAAAAGTTATTACCGCTGGGGCCAAAATGCCGATGTGGTGGTGCGCATGCCAACTGGAGCTGGTGTTGGTGCTGGACCATTTCACTCGCAAAGCAATGAAGCTTGGTTCTTTCATGTGCCAGGTTTAAAAATAGTGTACCCCTCTACTCCATCAGACGCCAAGGGGCTATTAACTGCTGCTATCAACGACCCTAATCCTGTCTTGTTTTTTGAGCATAAAGTGCTGTATCGCATGGTTGAATTAGAAGAGGAAGTGTATGATGATTACTATATGCTTGAAATTGGCAAAGCAAAAACAGTTACAGAAGGGGATGATTTAAGTATTATCACCTATGGTGCAGCTGTGCATTGGGCCATACAAGCTTGTAAAGAATTAGAAATAGAAGCAGACATCATTGATTTGCGCACCTTATTGCCATGGGATAAAGAAGCAGTAGTGGCCAGTGTGATGAAAACAGGTAAAGTATTGGTGCTGCATGAAGATACGCTCACAGGAGGCATAGGTGCCGAAATTGCCGCCTATATTTCTGAGCATTGCTTTGAAAACCTAGATGCTCCTGTGATGCGTGTAGGAAGTTTAGACACGCCAGTGCCATTTAACTTAGATTTAGAAGAAAACTTCTTACCTAAAAAGCGATTGAGGGACGCCTTATCAAAATTGTGTGGCTATTAATCTTTACGGATAAAATCACCCATTATTTTTAGATAATTCTCAAAGCCAGCAGTGGCAGGCACTTCGCCATGGTCTGCGCCAGGTATACGATGGGCTTCTTTATAATCACCTTGATAATTTTTATAGACAACTTCTCCATGGGTTTTGATGCCTAGAAAATTGTCATTGGTTCCATGTATCCAGCAAAATGGCTGCTTTACCTTCTTAATTTCTTCAGCATTATCTATTTTAAGGTTTGTCACATAAGACCCTGGCACATTAATACCAGCACCATCAGCAGCCATTACAGCGCTGCTTGCAAACGGTGCTTCAAGAATTAATTTTAAAGGGCTTAATGTTCTTGGGTTAGCTGTAAGTTCGGTTGCAGGAGCCGTGCCCATGCTAAATCCATATAAAATCAAGCGATTGCTGGAAAGTCCTTTAGTTTGTAGCCATTGCATAGCAGCATTCACATCTTCGTATAAACCATTCTCTGTAGGCTCACCCTCCGAAAGCCCATATCCTCTATAGTCTAACATCATTACACCATAAGTATGTTTGCCATTGGTATGAGCTAATAATTTGGCTCTTTGCCAGTAAAAATCCATGTGCCACTTATTTCCATGACAATAGAGTATCACTGTATCGGTTGCTATTTTATTGATATCCCCAATATAGGTAGCATATATCTTATATCCCCCTGATTGAAGCGTAAAAGTACTATGTAGGCTATCAGCAATATTATATGGCTCACCGAGTTTAAAATCTTGCTCACCTGTATAGTTATCCCATTTATATTCGGTGATTTTATCACTTAGGTTATAGAAGTTAGAATCTAATCGAAGGCAAGAGGATAACAAGACAACTGTTCCTAAAAGCAAAAATACTCTCTTCATTATTAAAACCTCCTCATTAATGTAAAATATAATCCAACTGCTCCATGATGATTGATACCAATATAATCGGCCACATTGGGCTGATTTTTTATATTGGGCCCAACCCATTTTGTTTCAAGTCCATAATTCCATTTACTTTTACCCCAACGATAACCAAGTTGAGGGTACATGAACCAAAATTGCTCTTGTGTTTCATTGTGCGGCCTTACCCGGGTAGGTTCAAACCAATTGCCAACGCCTGCATAGAAATAAGATTTGTTTTGAAAGGTCTTATAAAACTGCGCATCTAATTGGGGCCAAAAACGGGCATTCCATTCCCATTTATCTACAGCCACATGCAGCGCTGGATTAATTGAAAAACCTATATTTTTTTCTGGGTTGACCCAAATTTGTCTGCACGCGCCTAACTCGATTTGTGCCACGCCAAACGCAAGGGCAGTAAGATGAACACCACCAAATACAGAAGTTTTTTCGCTTACTCCTTTTGCCATAAACGCAGAGGTATAGGGGATAGGTATAGGGGCTCCAGCAAAATTAATAAGTGGGCCGCCCAAGTTGGCGCCTATCACTTTCTCACCTTTCTCAAGTGGTTTAACAAGGCGAACAGGAGCGCATGCGAAAAAAAGCATGGCAGAGACTAGGGCTGCATAAAAAATCTTCATTAGGTTAAAATTTACTAAATAGCTTATTCCAAATATAATGATGTTTTTATATTTGCAAAGTATTTCGGGATGTAGCGTAGCCTGGTAGCGCGCTTGCATGGGGTGCAAGAGGTCGCGAGTTCGAATCTCGCCATTCCGACCATTTAAATCTTCATCATTTTGTTTGGATTCCTTCCATTATTTGCGTCTCCAATGGACCTATTCACATCCTAAATCAATCAAAAAAAAGAACAAAATACCATGAATGTTGCTTACTATTGTATGGGATTCTCAATAGTAATATCATACCAATTATGACCTTAATCACACTCAAAACTTTTGAATATCCTTTAGAAGTTACCCTTTTAAAGGGCATGTTGGAAGAAGCAGGTATTTCTGTTTATGTAAAGGATGAATTTACTGTACTGATGAATCCCTTATATTCTAATGCTATTGGAGGAATTAAACTGCAAGTTTTAGAAAGCGATCTAGACCAAGCCCTTCAGGTACTAAAGGATTATGAAAGTACCAAGCATCAAAACCCAATCGATGAAAACTAAACAAAAAATTGTAGTAATAGGGGCTGGTTTTGCAGGTTTATCCTTAGCAAAATCAATCGATGGACGCCTATTTGATGTGGTTCTTATAGATAAACTCAACCACCACCAATTTCAACCATTGTTCTATCAAGTAGCTGCCGCGCAATTAGAACCCTCCTCTATTTCATTCCCCATCCGAAACATCTTCAGAAATCAATCGCATATTACAGTTAAAATGTGCGAGGTTTTGGAAATAAAACCTCAATTCAATCAAGTTATTACCACCCAAGGCGTTATCCCATATGATTCACTTGTAATAGCTACAGGCTGCAGAACCAACTTCTTTAACAATACAACAATTGAAAAGCATGCATTTACGCTAAAATCAACTACCGAAGCCATTCAGGTTAGAAATCATTTGTTAAGTTTGTTTGAATCCTTGTCCTCTGAAGAACATTTATCTGAAGACCCAAGAAATACCCTTGTCATTGTGGGTGGCGGACCAACCGGAGTAGAATTGGCTGGTGCATTTAGTGAAATCGTTAAACGAGTACTGCCACAAGAATATCCTAGCCTGGATCCCACCAAAATGAAAGTATTGCTGGTGGAGGGTAGCAAGCATACCCTTAACAACATGAGCGATTTAGCAAAAACAGCTTCTCAGCAATACCTTGAATCGATGGGTGTGGAAGTAATAACTGAAACTTTTGTTAAAAATTATGATGGTAGTATGGTTACTCTTAGCAATGGACAAACCATGCTATCGTCTACCCTCATTTGGGCCGCAGGTGTAAGTGGCAACATATTACCTGGCTTAAAAGAATCATCTTACTTACCCAATGCTAGATATCAAGTAAATCGGTTCAACCAAGTTATTGATCATCCAAACATTTATGCCATAGGTGATATTGCCTCAATGGAAACCCCAAAGTATCCTAAAGGACATCCTCAGGTTGCCAATGTTGCCATTAACCAAGCTAAAAATGTAGCAAAAAATCTTAAAAGAAATCTTCAAGGTGGCACCCCTATTCCTTACGAATATACCGACCTTGGTTCGATGGCAACCATCGGGAAAAACAAAGCAGTGGTTGACTTACCCTTTGTTAACTTTAAAGGGTTCTTTGCATGGTTGATTTGGATGTTTTTACATCTCATGCTCATTTTAAGTGTAAGAAATAAGTTGATTATTTTTATTCATTGGTCTTGGGCTTACTTCTCAAGAGACAGCTCGTTAAGGTTAATTTTTAAACCAAACAAAACTACTCCTTCATAAGCTTAAACCAGTATTGTTGGTATTGTATCAAATACATACCAGGCGGCAAAAAGGCAAGGTTTAAGCTACCAGAATCCTCTACTTTTCTGGTACCTTTAAAGGTGCCATCTATGGCATAAATATCAACCGTTTCACCGGCCATACCCACTAACAAAACTTCATCTTTAGCTGGGTTTGGGTAGGCTAAAATTCGGTTTGAACCAAGGCCGAGTTTCAACAATGATGTACTGACATTTTTACAAATACTATCAATGTAGATCTTATGCTCTTTGATAAAATCTACTTGCCAAATATTCTGACCATAAGATACCCTATGACACCAAGGCTGTTTATTATGACATCCGCTAGACCAGCCATTATTGCTAGTTTTGCGCCAAACAGAATCTGGAATTTCAAAGCTAACACTGCTAAAGGCATCTCCTGGTAATCCTATCATATAATATCTGTTACTTGATTGACAATAATGCAATTGAAAGTAATGTGCAATAAGCGAACTAATCCAATTATGCCATGTTTTTCCCTGGTCAAATGAACGCAACACATCACTTTGGTAGTAGCCATCAAATAAAATTAAAGTGTCTTTATTTAACACTTGCATTTGATTGAGGCTTCGATGTTCAGAAACATGATAAAAACTAGAATCTTCTACCCAATTATTTCCCGCATCTGTGCTTTTAAATAATTGGGTAGGAAAACCAATCGTTTTTCGACCGATTAGCACCCAAATGGTATTTCTATCAATAAAGTCTACATCCCTTATATAAAAGCTAGTATCAGCAGTCTTAAAATCTTTCAGCAGTTTTAACTGATTTCCCTCCAATGCATAAAGTATATACTTAGAAGCAATAAGTTTAAAATCTGAGCTTATTGAATAGCTGGTGCTGTCAAAAAAATAAAAATTCCTTTGAGACCAAGCTTGCATGGTAGTGGTAACCATTAAAATGAATAGGCATATAATTACTTTTGGCTTCATGTTTGGCAGGTTTAAACTCAAAATTAGGAGTTTTAACTACATTATATGGTGGCAACATTTTTTTTTGAAACTTTGAACCATCATTTAACCATCATGAAAAAAGTCATTCACTCCATTAAAGCATTCGGGTTGACCCTAATGACGGCCGCAACTATCGTGGCTTGCGCTCAGCTTTCAGACCTTCAACAAGATACTAAACATGGTGGCAATACTCTTCCCAAAACCTGGACAGGAAAACAAATACTCAGTGTAAGATATAAGTTGGAGGACGGCAATTATCAATTTGTAAAGTCAAAGGATTCGGTTCAAACCGAAATAGTGATAAAGACAAACGGCCAAGTGACTGGTAGAATAGGAAACGCAACCCTTGTAGAGGCAAAAATTGTTAAAAACAGAAACACTATCGGAAGAATGCTGAATTTGGCAACAGATTATGCTCTTGAAGGAAAATTACAGGGATTTACTTTTGAGAATGATACCTTTTATATAAAAGAAATAACCGTTCCCCTTTGGCAAGAGAACGGTTATTTGTATGGTGACCTATTTATGAACAAGGGTTTACGCATCTACCCCATGGGCAGTTTGAAGCTACACTAAGTTCATCTTAATACGTTTGCCTATTTCTTCGATATCAGCTTTAAATTTCTTATCCGTTTCCATGAGGTCATTTACTGTTTGACAGGCATGAATAACAGTAGAGTGGTCTCTTCCACCAAAGTGCATTCCGATGGTTTTTAAGCTAGATTTGGTTAAATCCTTTGCATAAAACATCGAAATCTGACGGGCTTGGACGATTTCACGCTTACGTGTTTTAGACTTTACTTGTTCTACTGGAATGGTAAAATAATCGCAAACCAACTTTTGGATGTATTCGATGGAGATTTCGCGCGTATTGTTTTTTACGAAGTTCTTGAGGATTTGCTTGGCTAACTCGAGGTTGACTTCTTTTCTATTTAAACTAGCTTGAGCTAAAAGACTTACCAAGGCACCTTGCAACTCTCTTACATTGCTATTGATGTTGTGAGAAACATACTCCACTACCTCTTTGTGGAGGGTTATACCATCATTATACATCATGTGCTCTAAGATGGCCATGCGTGTTTCGAAGTCGGGTGTTTGCAAGTCGGCAGAAAGCCCCCATTTAAACCTACTCAACAAACGCTCATCCATACCTTTAAGGTCTTTAGGAGCCCTGTCGCTGGTAAGAATAATTTGCTTACCCTGCTGGTGTAAGTGATTAAATATGGTAAAGAATATTTCTTGGGTTTTTTGCTTATTTTCTAGAAACTGAACATCATCAACTATTAATACATCAATTTGCTGATAATAATTTATGAAATCTTGGTTTGAATTATTGCGTATGGCATCTACAAACTGATTGATAAACTTTTCTACTGGCACATATAAAACAACTTTATTCTTGTTGTTTTGCTTAATCATATTACCAATGGCATGCACCAAATGGGTTTTTCCTAAGCCTGTTTCGCTAAATATCATTAGAGGATTAAAAGAAGTGCCACCTGGTTTATTAGCCACAGCCAAACCAGCGCTTCTGGCAAGTCTATTGCAATCACCTTCAATAAAATTATCAAAAGAGCAATTTGGATTAAGGTTACTGTCTATGTTTACCTTTTTAATACCTGGAATGATAAAAGGGTTACGGATGCTTGGGTTTAAATTAATCCCTTGCGTGGCTGTTTGTTGCAGATCTGCCCTAGAACTGGTGCTACCTGGAATATTTACTATATATGGACTTGAGGTTCCACTTCCATTCTCTACAATGATATTGTATTCTAATCTTGCTCCTACTCCTAACTCTTGTTTAAGGGTTTTTTTAAGTAAACTTACATAATGTTCTTCTAGCCACTCATAAAAAAATTGACTAGGCACCTGAATGGTTAGCACTTTATTGTCTAGCTTAATAGGCCTAATAGGTTCAAACCAAGTTTTAAAGCTTTGAGCCGGTACATTGTCTTGAATTAATTTAAGGATACTATTCCAAACAGATTCACAGGTTTTTTCAGTCATTTCTTTTCCTCCAATTGCGTTCGTGAAAATGACTAAAAAAGTTCACACTTCAAAACATTTTCAACATTCAAAAAAGGAAAAGATGGGGTTAAAACTTTTTACCCACTGATTTTTAACACAAACATTTTTTGTTCGAAAAAAAATTTTTTTGATTGATAAAAACCTTGTAGCGATTTAGACAACAATTACTTCACAAATACCCAAACCGCCTTTATTTATTAGCCTTTACGGCATTTACAATAATTTAACAAATCAAATCTTCTCAATGTTTATTACTGATTCTCCATTCATGTAGACTGCTTGATTTGTGTTAACAAACGGTTCAAAACTGATTCGAATAGCACCAAGTCTTAACCCAGCCCAACCCACTTGATTTACCATCACATTTTTGTTGATAACATTTTTAACACTTACCGGCTCATTTAAAAAAGTATGTGTATGGCCTCCTAATATTAAATCGATGTGTTGAGATTTCTCTGCAAATACCAGATCGCTCACTTTATTGTTGTTGTATTTATACCCCAAATGGGACAAACAGATAACGGCATCGCATTTTTCAGAAAATTTGAGGTGTTCGGCTGTCTTATTTGCTGCGGCAATGGGATCATTGTAAACAATTTTGCCATATAATTTCTCAGGCACCAATCCTGCCAGCTCTATTCCAATGCCAAAAACCCCCACTTTTAACCCTTTCTTTTTAAAAATTGAATAAGGTTTAACCACACCATCCAAAGCCGTATTCTTAAAATCGTAATTGGCATTAACAAACTTAAAGCCTGCATGCGGCAGTTGTTTTACAATTCCATCGATTCCGTTATCAAAGTCGTGGTTTCCCAAGGTAGCGCAATCATATCCCATGGCTGTCATAAGTTTATATTCTAGTTCACCGCCATAAAAATTAAAGTATGGGGTACCTTGAAATATATCTCCTGAATCGAGCAATAGTATTTCACCTTCCTTTTTGCGAATTTGTTGAATAATGGCTGCTCTGTAGGCAGCTCCACCCATTCCACCATTTTGCTTATCAATTTCTGGGAAAGGTTCAATTCTGCTATGCCAATCGTTGGTATGCAGAATTAATAACGATTCTGTCTTTGGATCGGCACTAAACACCTTTAAAGGCGAATTTGCCAATGCCCCAAAACCCACCAAATAAATGGTCTTTTTTAGGAAATCTCTCCTTTTAGTTTTTTCTAATTCTACCATCGCTTACAGGAATTAAATGGTCTCCATCTGTATCCATCTTATCAAGTGTGAGGATGATGGCATCTCTAAGTAAAACATTCAAATCTATTTTTTCAATTGGGTTCTTAAGAGCCTCATATTTATCTCCTCCGTTAGCCAAGTAATCGCTTGTGAGCACCCAATAATCTTTGGATTCGTCTAGTGCTTTGCCTTGCACCAACAGGCTTTGAATATTTCCATCCTGAATCACAAGTTCGATACCAGCTACTGGTGCGCCACCCGACTCGGCAATCATTTTAATAAGTTCCATAAACTTCTTGCCAGTTATTTTAACCATCCATAATTGGTTTTCGAAAGGCATTAACTCATAAATGGTTCGTACGGTTACGGGACCTTTATAAATAACAGGAATTCTTAAGCCGCCATTGTTTAAAAGGCACAAATCTGGTTGGTATTTTTTAGATTTGGCATAATTCATTAACACATCACACACCATGTTTCCTAAAGTTCCTTCGGGCTGAGCCTTTTTAAATTCACCCTCCGAGAGGATAATTTCTACATTCATCAAACTATCAAGTTTGTTTTTATAGGGCTCAATTAAGTTTAACGCCTTTGCATCAGGTGCTACCGAATCCTTATGGATTTTATAATGCTCTATTTTTACTTGTGCCACCTGCTGCTGCTTTACAGCGCAGGAAGCCAAGAACAATACAATCCCGAGTACTATATTTCTCATGTTATGCACGGTATTCGCCAAAAACGTTTCTAAAGGTATCTGCAATTTCACCCAATGTTACTTTTCTTTCAACAGCTTCAATAATAACAGGCATTAGGTTTCTTCCATCTTTTGCAGCGCTGTCTAAGGCAGCGAAAGAATCATTCACTAATTCGGCATCTCTTTCATTTCGCAACTGCTTCAACTTTTCGATTTGGTCTAGGCGAATGCTATCATCTACTTTAAACAAAGGCGGCATTTCTTCCTTTTCTAATGAAAATTTGTTTACACCCACTATAATTTTTTCGCCGTTTTCTATATCCTTTTGATATCTGTAAGATGCATCTGCAATTTCTTTTTGCATATAACCTTGTTCTATGGCAGACACTGCTCCACCCATAGCCTCTATTTTATGCATATACTCCCAAGCCAAACGTTCGATGGTATCGGTGAGTTCTTCCACAAAATAAGAACCACCCATTGGATCAACCGTGTCTATAACGCCGCTTTCATAAGCAATCACTTGTTGTGTTCTTAAAGCTGTTCTAGCGGCAGCTTCGGTTGGCAAACTTAGTGCCTCATCAAATCCATTGGTATGCAAACTTTGTGTACCTCCCATTACAGCTGCCAGGGCTTGCAAAGTAACGCGCATGATATTATTTTCTGGCTGTTGTGCCTGTAAAGTTGCACCCCCTGTTTGGGTATGAAACCTAAGCATCATGGCCTTTGGATGGGTAGCACCCATTTCTTTGGCTATTTGTGCCCACATTCTTCTAGCAGCTCTAAACTTGGCTATTTCTTCAAAAAAATTGTTGTGGGCATTAAAGAAAAAAGACAAGCGTTGGCCAAATACATTGATATCTAACCCCTTTTCTATGGCTGCCTTTAAATAGGCTTTGGCATTTGCTAATGTAAACGCAATTTCTTGCACTGCAGTAGAACCGGCTTCTCTAATATGATAACCACTGATAGAAATGGTATTCCATTTGGGAACTTCTAAGCTGCAATACTCAAAAATATCTGTAATGATGCGCATGCTTGGCTTTGGAGGATAAATATAGGTTCCTCTTGCAGCATATTCTTTTAGGATATCGTTTTGAATGGTGCCAGAAATCTTTTTAATATCTGCACCTTGCTTTTTAGCTAAAGCAATATAAAAGGCTAGTAAAGTAGATGCGGTGGCATTGATGGTCATAGAAGTAGTGATTTTTTCTAAATCAATACCATCAAACAATACCTCCATATCCTTAATCGAGTCAATGGCCACTCCTACTTTACCCACTTCACCCTCGCTCATGGCATGGTCAGAATCATAACCAATTTGAGTTGGTAAGTCAAAAGCCACACTTAAACCCATGGTACCATTGGCAAGCAGGTATTTGTAACGTTTATTACTTTCTTCGGCCGTGCTAAATCCAGCATATTGGCGCATGGTCCAAAGCCTGCCACGATACATGTCTTTCTGAACCCCACGTGTATAAGGAAATTCTCCAGGTAATTCGCTAGCGCCTGGCCCAGTATAAAGTTCTTTAATTTCTATTCCCGCGTCGGTTACAAATTTCTTATCTGTCATACTATAATTTTTATCCAAAAACTAAATCAAACTCTTTCTTTAAGAAGTTAAGTGCTTTGGTGCTAGGTACTACTTCAATCTTAATTAGCTGCTCAAAAATAGCTTTGCTTAAATCTAAACCAACAGCAGTTGGACCTAAGTCTGAATAAGCGGTATTGATGAGGTTGATTGTTTCTTCTTTCACTACTCTAATCACTTGCCAGGCTTGCGCAGAAACATATAATTGTTGTGAGATATTATGACTATATTCTGAGTTGATGGCTGAAATCAGTTCAAGCTTTAATTGAGAAGCACTGATCCCTGGTTTATGGGTGCGCATCACCAAACTTTCTGGATTCATTCTTTCCATTAATAAAATACATCTTTCATAGGCCTGCAAACGTAAAGGCTGCATGGTTTTAAGTTGCTCTGATTTTAAATCGAGTGCGCGCTTTTGGTACTCCGACTCAAAAAATGTTTTAAACTGATAATAAGTAATAATAAATACAATTAAAGCTGGAATGAGATACTTGGTAATCTCTAAAAATACTACGGCTACTTCGTTCATTTTTGTTAGAAAATTTGCCCGAATATAAAGCATTTCATTGGAATT
>CAYUDC010000032.1:0-22345 GCA_964443415.1 uncultured Chitinophaga sp.
TATAGGTAAAAAACACCTCGTTTTCTTTAGAACCTTTGATCTTCATATTTTGAATAAGGTCTGAAGAATCTGTTTCTAAAGAAAAAACTTGCTCGGTTACCACAAAATCAAACATCAATGATTTTTGGGCCGTGGCAATTAAATACACCCCACCTTCTAAAGGCTCGTCTCCTTTAAAGGTAATTTTACCGTTTACATCGGTACTACCACTGTCTCTGAGGTATTGTTTGTCGCCAAAGTAGTAGCCAAGGTAAAATTTTTGATTTGGATAGCCTTTAAGGGTAAGGCTAATTTGATAACCTGCCTGAGATTTAGCAGGACTCTTTTGCGCCTCAGTTTTGGGGTTAGAGGCTGGTTTTGCTTCTTTTTTTTGGGCTTGTAGGTTCAAACAGAAACCTGCTAGCAATAATGTTCCTATAAATAATTTCTTCACCATAATTTGCACTATAACGCCGTGAAATTACATAAAAACATGGATTGCTAGCAAGTATCTGTTGTTTTAACTATATTTTATGTTGGGGTCGCCTGCGTCGACCCTGTCGCTGTTGGGGTCGCCTGCGTCGACCCTGCCGACCCCTTCGCGTTGCTCAGGGTGGGGGCAAGCGCAGCTAGCCCCTACAAACGCATTAACTTTTTGGTGATAACCATGCCATTGTTATCGGTTACCTTCACAAAATAGGCCCCATTTTGTAATCCACTTACATCTATCGAGGCTATTTTCTTGTCGGTTTTTTGAGTGACATTGACGGTTTTACCAGTGATGTCTATGAGTTCAATGGCTGCAATATCCCCGCTGGTTTCTGCCAATTGGATGTTCACCAAATCCGAACTTGGGTTTGGATACATTTCAAAGCTTAGCGCATTTTCTATTGGCTTTTGATCAAAGATAGAAGTAACGCTGTTTTGACCGATGATGATTTTTAGGTTATCAGCAGTAGAGCTGTGGTTGGCCAATGAAACATAAGGAGGGATGGTCATTTTACCTGGCATTTCGGCCCAAACAGTGTAGTTACCAGCCATCACATTTGAAAATTCAAAATGCCCTTTAGCATCGGTGTGCGTAAAGCCAACCGCCTTGCCTTGGCCATCTAGTAAGAAGATTAACATTTTTTCTGCAGGCATTCCTTCAGGCTTGGTTTCTCCATTTAGTTTCACGTTTCTTCCAAACACTGCCGATCCTGCGATTTTTCCATTGCCTTGGTTCATTGGGTTAAATGGAATTTGGTTGATGTCTAATCCACTTCTATTGCCCACAATGGTTAGCACGTCGCTGCTGGTCCAGTTGAGTTTATCTCCATAATAGGTAGGAAGGTAAAATTCTGTCATGGTTGGGTCGAAAGCAAAATCTGATTGGATGATATAGTAGCCTTTTCTAAGATACATTTCATAGTATCCAGAGTCGTTGGTGAGGGTTGCCTCTCCATAGGATAGCAGTCCAGATTGCGGCTCAAACATATAGGCACTAATATAATTGTAGGCAGCAGGTTTGCCTCCTTGCATTACCCTTCCACTTACTAAATAGGTTGGTCCAACTCCCACCGATTTAAAGCTGGTATCAGCACAGCTAACCTGATTGGATACAATCATGCGTATAGTATAAATGCCGGCCGAATCATAATCGTGTTCAAAGTAAACAGTATTGTTGCTATCTATATCGCTTTTGCCATCTCCCCAAAGGATTGTGATATAAGATTTGTTGCTGCCATTAGAGGCAATTTGAGAGGTGTTAATCACATACACCTTATTGGTTGCTGTATCTCCAGGATAGGCAAAGAAAGTAGCGTTGCAAATAGGTTCAACACTGTTAATTCTTAAATAATTAAAGGCATACACTTCGCCGCAAATAGGGTTATAAGAATGAACCAAAACCACATAATCTCCCGTATCAGCATAGGTATGGTAAAATACCTTTTCTGTGGTAGAAGTAGTTTGGCCATCGCCAAATTCTATATAGTAAATGCTTGGAAAGGCAGATGTATCAGAAATAGTAAAGGTGGCTCTTTGGTTGATGGCAGTGCCAGATACCGATAACTCACATTGGCCAGGGCCAGGGTAATAAACTGGTGCAGCGTACGTGCTATTGCAAGGACCATTTAAGGTTAGTCTTACATTATAATTACCAGGATTGGCGTATGTATGTTTAGGATTGGCTAAGGTGCTACTACTGCTATCACCAAAATCCCAAAGCCATGTGGCGCTGTCTCCCGGAAATACACTTTGGTTTAAGAAGTAATATTCGCCATTTGCCAAAACAGAAGAAAAGGCTGCAAAACATGGGTCTGCTGCTGTAACAACCACTGTCGAACATTGGTAATTATAATTTTTGGCATCATCAAAAGCATGCATGCAAACATTATAGGTGCCACTGGCATGATAATTATATACCAAAGAATCGTTTTCTCCTTCCATCACACTGCCATCGCCAAGATCCCAGTAATAGTGGCTTATATCGCCCTCTGAACTTGTGGCATTGTTGTATAAAGTTATTTTTCCTGTACTTTCAAGGGTATAAGAAAAGTCGGCATAAATAGGAATGGTGCCAGTTATCTTCACGCTATCGCAATGCATGGGTTTGGTAGTACAAAAACTGTCTCTTAGGCAAACAAGGTAGGTTCCGTTTTGGGTGTAGGTTTTAATCACATAATGTTCTACATCATATTGCCATCCGCTGCCGTCGCCAAAGTTCCATTCATACCAAGGGGAAATGGATCCTTTAGAGTCGTTGTAGAATACTACGGAGTTGCCGCGTTTGTAATAATCAAAATAGGGCTCGCAGCCTTGAGACCAGGCTATGGCGGGCAGCATTAATAAAAATGCGATGATAAGGTTAATGGTTTTTTTCATGTTGGTTTTATTTTAGGTAATACCTCAATCCAATTCTCAAGCGACTTTCGCTTAACATATTTTGCTTGTCTAAGAAGTTAAACAATACCATGGGCGTGGCCTGCACCCATAATTTGTTGCTCAAAGGATAAGCAGCAGTTAAGCCAGCATGATTCATGAATTGATAAGTATAGGTTTCTGTGAAGTTTGTTTGGTTTTGATTTCTCAAGGTAAACTCAGACAATTGGTTGCTTTGGGTGTAGATGATTCTGTGGTACATTCCAGCTACCGCGCCTAAGTTAAGCTTGCCAAGGTTAAAGGTGTAACCTATCTCGATTGGAATGTCTATATTTCTACTGCTGCTGATGGTTTTTTCTTTTACCGTTTCGGTATGGGTACGGTTTTCAAAAACCGAGTCCATTACCATCACAATTTTATTGGCAACAATGTCCATCCTTAAATTGGTATCTACCTTTATAAGGTCATGGCTCTCGAAGGAGTGATTCCAATGGTATTCGCTCGATTGGGTTAAGGTACCATATTCAACGCCCAGGCTAGCATACCATCCTTTTCCTAATTCTTTGCCTAAGCTAAACCCTGCTCCAAGGCTTGGCGTTTGGTTTAAAGTATTGCTTTGGGCAATAGCATATACCGCCAGCCAATCTGCATGCATAGGTTTCTTTATATTTCGGTTTGAACCCAAAACGCGAGTTACTGGTGTGAGTGATAAAGGTTGCAAAGGCAAAAAGCTGATACTTCTTGAGGCAATTTCTTGACTTGAACTTGGAACTTCAAATGCTACATCAGAAAAGCTAATATTAGGGTTGTTTACTATTCCTTGCTCTTTCACCGGTCCCCTAGCAACGTCGAGAGGCTCTTTCTGTTTCTCTTTCTCTTTCTGTTTCTGTTTCACCGGTTCCCGAGCGACGTCTAAGGTCTCTTTCTCTTTCTCCTTCTCCATTCCCCGAGCAGCGTCCAGGGGTTCCTCCACTTCGGGGTTGACTTTGGCTATCAAGCCAACCCTTTTGGTGGTGATGGTTTCTGCTTTTTTGACTAAATGTTTTTCTTCGGCTGTCCACAAGAAGGAGGCTGCTACCAGCAAGCCTGTTAGTAGGCTAGCTGGAAGTATATACCAGATGAAGCCCTTTTTCTTTTTAGGTTCAACCGTTGTTTGAAAAGTCTTAAAGCTTTGCCAATCTGTATCGGTAGCCAAGGGCTCCGGCAGCTCAGAGAGGCTATCTTTTAGCGACTTGTAAAAATCTTCGTTATTCAAATTCATGGACAATTGCAGTTAACATAGGTTCAACCATTTGTAACAAAAGGGCTCTAGCTTTGGCTAGCTGCGATTTAGAGGTGCCTTCGCTAATGCCCAAACTTTGGGCAATTTCTTTATGCGAAAAACCTTCAATGGCATACAAGTTTAGCACAGTGCGATACCCTTGCGGAAGCTTTTGTAAAAGTGCTAGCACCTTTTCTGGCTCTAGATGCATCAAAGGATTATCCATGGTTTGGATTTCGTCTGCTAATGCAAATGAGTCGTCTAAGCTTTCCATTTGTTGTTTTTTGTTTTTATGAAAAGCGTCTATGGCGTGGTTAATCATAATCCTGCTCATCCAGGTTTGCAGACTACTGTTGCCATTAAACTTTTCAAGGTTTTGGAAAATCTTCATGAATCCTTCTTGCAATAAGTCTTTGGCTTCATCTGCATTGCCAGCATATCGCCTGCAAATTTGCATCATGGTGCCATAGTACTTTTTAAAAAAGACTTCTTGAGCCGCCGATTTGCCCTTGATGCAATCACGGATTAAGGTATTTTCGGCGTGGTCTTGTTTCATTTTCCGATTAATAGACGAGGATTAGTAAATAAGTTGCCTTTTAAGGGAAAGAAAATTATTAAGATTTTGTTTTTCAGGAGTATAAATAATTTATTGAAAAGCTTATTAAAATTAGCTCAAGGCATGATAGATGTCATTTTTCGCCATTGGCCCCCATAGTACCTTTGGCTACATCAACAAGAAATCTAATCATACATACATATGGAAAAAAGAGCACACATGGGTGAGATTCACCAAAACTTTACAACTTGGATGAAAAACCTTACCTTTTTTAAAGATGAAATGGCCACTTGGCAAAATCGTTTGGATGAAGTTGCTTCCCGCAATAACAATCCCGAAATATTAAAGCATGTTGAACATTTTCAAAATCAATTTATTCGCCAGCGCGAAGTGTTAGATATTTTAAACCACGACCTTAAGCTTGCCGATGCGGCATTGGCTCAAAATGCTGCAGAGAACCCTGTGGCAAGTGACAGAAGGTTATTCGACCAACCAGAGGGCTTACAAGACCAATACCTCACTTTTGAAAAGTTGTATGGTGAGCTTAAATCGAATTTCGAGAAGTTTTTAAGCCCGATTTTATAATTTACCTTTGAGCCAATGAATTGGCCCAAAAATTTTGAAGAGAATATCCTGCAGCTTTTTCCAAAAGAGGCAGGATATTTTTTTGATGCCTTGCAGCAAGCTCCTGGAACCTTTGTACACCTCAATAAGTTTAAGCCTTCCTCCGCTTTTCAGGATGCCCCTGATATTCCTTGGAATCCATTAGGCAAGCAATTGTCTAGCCGGCCTTCATTTATTACAGATCCCTTGTTTCATGCAGGGGCTTATTATGTGCAAGAATCTTCTAGTCAGTTTTTGGCCCATGTGCTTAAGTCTATCATTGGTAGCCAAGACCAACCGGTAGTATTAGATTTATGCGCTGCACCAGGCGGTAAAACCATGCATTTGCTCGATGCCTTAAACGGAAAAGGCACACTCATCAGCAACGAAATTATTAAATCGAGGTTACGTATTTTAGAAGAAAATTTACTTAAAAAAGGCTCAGCCAATGTGTTAGTTTCTCATAACGACCCAGCAGATTTTGCCAAGTTGGGTGAGTTTTTTGATGTGATGGTGGTGGATGCTCCTTGCAGTGGAGAAGGATTATTTAGGCGCGACCCAAGCGCTGCCAACGAATGGAGTGAGGCGGCAGTGGATCTTTGTGTGGGCCGCCAACAGCGTATCTTAGCAGATGTGTTGCCTTCACTTAAGCCCGGTGGAGTGCTTATATATGCCACTTGTACCTTCAATAAAAAAGAAAATGAAGACAATGTGTTGTGGTTACAAGATAACTTTCAACTCAAACCATTTCCTATTCAAGTTCCCGAAACATGGAACATTGTGCAAGAGGATCATTTTCAGTTTAGATTTTTGCCGCATAAGGTAGCCGGAGAAGGACTATTTATGGCGGTTTTACAAAAGCCTAACCTCCATGAAACGTTCGGTTCAACCCGAAACCAAAAGAAAAGCAAGTTGCCCTTTATTCCGCCTAAGCGTGCTGGATTTTTGCTACCTTGGATAAAGGAAGAATCTACCTTCGAATTTTTAACCTTTGGAGAAACCATTTACGCTTTACCAAAGCTTTCTGTTTCTGTCTTAGAGGATGCTTTGTATCATTTAAACATTGTAAAGTCGGGCATTAAGATGGGCCAAATAGATAAAAATAATAGCCTTTTGCCAGCACATGAATTGGCTTTGAGCATTTATTTTAAGGATGCGGTACCCAATTGGAACCTAAACAAAGAACAGGCTTTGCAATATTTAAAAAAGCAAATATTGGAGCTTGACCCTAGTGTTGATAAGGGTTGGAACAGGGTATGTTATGAAGGATTGGGCTTGGGATTTTCAAAAGTAATGCCCGGGCGAATGAATAATTACCTACCTTCGGAGCTTCGAATTATTAAAGATATTACAGAATGAAATTTCACTTAAACCTTATCAAAGCGGTTAACGAATCTATTTATCAAATTTTTGCAGAGAACCGTTACGCCGATAAAGTGCTGGAGCGCGTGTTGCGTTCTAATAAATTATGGGGTGCAAGAGATAGGGCCTTTATTGCCGAAAACACCTACGACATGGTGCGCTACTGGCGATTGATAAAAGCAGTATCTGAGTTAGAAAAACATGAGCTTAACGAAACCAATTTATATACCTTATTTGGCACTTGGCAATTACTTAAAGGGTTAGAAATTCCGAATTGGGAAGAGTTTAAGAATGTTGACCCAAAGAAGATTGAAAAAAATTATAACCAACTAAAAACCCAACGTAAAATTAATTATTCCTACCCAGATTGGATGGACGATTTACTTTATAAAGAGTTAGGGAAACAATGGAACCTTGAGGCCGAGGCCTTAAACTTACAGGCACAAGTAATTATAAGAGCCAACACCTTAAAAACTACCAAGCAAGATTTGGCCAAGGCCTTAAAAGAAAAGAAAATAGACACAGAGCCTGTAAAAGGATGTAAAGATGGTTTGTATTTAAAAGAGCGCCAAAACCTCTTTACCTTACCAGAATTTCAGGAAGGTTTGTTTGAGGTACAAGATGCCTCTTCTCAGTTGGTAGCCGAGTTTCTGCAACCAGAGCCAGGGATGCGCGTGATAGATGCCTGCGCAGGAGCAGGTGGAAAGAGTTTACATATTGCGGCTCTCATGCAAAGCAAAGGACGGTTGATAAGTTTGGATACAGAAGAATGGAAACTCGAGGAAACTAAAAAACGCGCCAGACGTGCCGGTGTAAGTAACCTCGAAACCCGTTTAATTGAAGGAGGTAAAACCCTTAAAAAATTACAAGACACGGCAGATAGATTGCTGTTAGATGTGCCATGCTCAGGCTTGGGGGTGCTAAAAAGAAACCCAGATGCTAAATGGAAATTGAGTCAATTGTTTATAGATCATATCAAAGAGAAACAGCAAGAGATTATCACCGAGTACTGTAAAATGGTGAAAGTAGGCGGCAAAATGGTGTATGCTACTTGTAGTATATTACCTTCCGAGAATCAAGAGCAAGTGCAAAAGTTCTTAGCTAAAAATGCTAACTTTACCTTAGAAGAAGAGCGTATTGTATTGCCAAGTGAAAGCGGCTTTGATGGGTTTTATATGGCTAGAATGATTAGAAATTCATAAAGAATTGTTCGTGTATGGCATTAGTATCTAAATTAAAGGCAATTGTTTTTGTATTAGCTATTTTATTGTCTTTTGAGTTGAGTGCTCAACGCCCAAAAAAAAATGTTGCTCCTGCCACCAGAGGTAATTCTAATAAACCTTATGTTAGTTTGGCTGAGGCTGCTAAAACACCAGAACAGGTAACAGCATTGCATTTAAAACAAATGCAGTTAACTTTTTTATCGGATAGTATCACCCTGTTTAAGAATTTAAGCATGGTAAATGTATCCATGAATCAGCTCACCAATTTACCTGCCCATTTGGCTCAATTGCCACAATTAAAGGTATTGGTGGCCGATAAAAATTTGCTGCAAAGTATGAGCATAGAATTAGGCAATTTATCGCAACTCAAAGAGTTGAAACTTAATCACAATAAACTTACCCAGCTGCCAGAAACTTTTGCTGCATTACAATCTTTACAAACTTTAGAAATTTCAAATAATCAGTTTGTGGTATTGCCAGAAGCCATCACTCAAATGCAAGGATTAAAAACCTTAAATGTGGCTCATAATCTGCTCACCAAACTCCCAGAAGGAATAGGTAATTTAAGTCAACTTAAGTCATTAGATTTAGGCAACAATCAAATTCAAGTATTGCCCGATGGCATTTGTAAACTTCAAAATTTGGAAGTGCTGTTATTAGAAAATAATCAGCTTGGCGAGTTGCCAGGTAGTTTTGGTAAGATTAGAAGATTAAAGGTATTGGTATTAACCAATAACAATATCAGCGGATTGCCTCCGGGTTTTGAGAAACTAGAGCTGCTAGAAACTTTGGTGCTCACCGATAATCCTTTGTACGAAATACCTGAGCAACTGTTTGCGATGAAAAAATTGCAGTTGTTGGTGTTAAAGGGAACTCATTTTAGTGAAGAAAGTAAAGACCGTTTAAGAAAAGCTTTGCCAGAAACTGATATTCGGTTTTAAGTTGTTTACCCATCCTGTTTTTAGGATTTTTCTTTGGCCTTTAATAGCTAAAGGATTTTATACAGCCTAAATTGCACTCGCCAGTAGAACTGCTTTCTGCATTTCTACTGGCGTTTTTGTTTTATTAATTTATAAGGTTGTCAATGAAAAACGAAATCATTCTATATCGCCCTCAGCAGTCGGCAGAGCACATAGAAGTTAGGTTGGATGGGGGTACTGTTTGGTTGAATCAAGAACAAATGTCAACCCTGTTTAATAGAAGTCAATCTGTGATTTCACGTCATATTCAGAAGGTATTTGTTGAGGGGGAGTTAAATAAGAAAAGCAATATGCATTTTTTGCATAATGCTTTTTCGGATAAGCCAGTTGCCTTTTACAGTCTTAATGTAATTATATCTGTAGGATATCGGGTAAAGTCGATTCAAGGAACAGAATTTAGAATTTGGGCAACTCAAATTCTTCAAGATTTTCTACTCAAAGGATATGCCGTCCAAAACCGTCTCATGCATTTAGAAAACAAGGTAGATGTGATTGATGGCAAAGTATCACAAATCGAATTGAAAATTCAAGCGCAAGATTTACCAAGGCAGGGTGTGTTTTTTGAGGGACAAGTATTTGATGCTTATGAGTTGGCCTCCAGAATGATTAGAAGTGCCAAAAAAGACATTGTCTTAATAGATAATTATATAGATGAAAGTACCTTGTTACAACTTTCTAAAAAGCAAGCAGGCGTTAGGGTACTTTTGCTTTGCAAACACCATACACCATCGTTGTTGTTAGATGTTGCCAAAGCCAAAGCGCAGTTTGGTAGTTTTGAGTTAAAACCTTTTTCAAAAAGTCATGATCGCTTTTTAATTTTGGATCAAACCGAGATATACCATTTAGGAGCTTCTTTAAAAGACTTAGGTAAAAAGTGGTTTGCCTTTACTAAGATAGAACATCAAGCCTTGCAAACCTTGTTAGCAGCTGTGGAGGAGGTAAAATAAAATAGAACTACAAGTAAGACACGATTTGACAAAGCAGAATGTTAAGTTTGAACCATTATTTTAGCGTTTTGGAAAACAATCAACTCTTATTTTACCTATTAGCCTTATTGGCCGAAATCATAGGAACGGTAACTGGCTTTGGCTCTTCTATCTTATTTGTGCCGCTGGCCGCCATGTTTTTCGATTTTCATTTGGTACTGGGTATTACAGCGGTTTTTCATGTGTTTAGTAACCTTTCTAAAATCGTATTGTTTAAAAAAGCCGTTGATAAAAACATCGTTTTAAAGCTGGGTCTTCCTGCCATTGGTTGTGTGGTAATAGGTGCATTACTTACACATTATATTCCCATCACTTTGGTAGAATTAATGATGAGCATCTTGTTGCTTTTGCTGGCCATTTTTCTAATGGTAAAACAGTCGTTTGAGTTGTCTCAAAAAGACACTAATTTATATTGGGGAGGGGCAATATCTGGATTTTTAGCCGGATTGATTGGCACTGGTGGCGCCATTCGTGGTCTTACCATGGTTGCCTTTAACCTAGAAAAGTCGGTATTTGTGGCTACATCAGCTTTTATAGATTTAGGCGTAGATAGCAGCCGCGCTGCCATATACCTCTACCATGGCTACTTTACCCTTCATCATGCCTATATGATACCCTTTTTACTACTTATTAGTTTCATAGGTTCTTATTTAGGTAAACTCATTTTAGAGCATACTAGCCAGAAATTGTTTAGATACATCGCATTGATGGTGATTGTGGCTACCTCTATTTGGCAAGTAATCAAACTTCTTCAAAAAAATTAAATCATCTTATATGTTTCCGCCTTTATCTAAAACTACCTATATGTATGGCTTGCAATGCCATAAGCGTTTGTTTTTGCATCGCTACCATAAAGACCTCGCCAATCCCGAGGATGAGCAAACACAAGCCATATTTACTGCTGGTACTAATGCTGGGGTATTGGCTCAAAGTCTTTTTGCCGAGGGCGTTAATGCCCAAGGCGAAGAGCCTTTTCATAGCCTCAAAACGGTTAAACAAACTGCCGCATTCATACAACAAAAGAAAGCGGTAATCTATGAAGCCGCTTTCTTGTTTAATGATGTCATTTGTGCGGTTGATATCCTCGTTAGAAAAGGAGAGGATTATTATGCCTATGAAGTAAAATCTACCAATGGCGTTAAGACCCAACACATAGAAGATGCTGCCCTGCAATACTATGTGTTAAATGCTTGCGGTTTGAACCTAAAGGATTTTGCGATCCTACATTTTGATAGAAATTATGTGAGGGTGGGGGATATCAATGTATCGCAACTTTTTACAAGCAGCTCTGTTTGGGACGAGGTTCTAGACTTACAAGACCTCATTCCTAAACGCATTGCCGATTGCAAGAAAGTGCTACAACTAAAGCAAATGCCAAACATAGAAATGGGAGCGCATTGCCAAAAACCTTATGCTTGTAACTTTTCGGAGTATTGCCTTTCGCAAACCACACCTAACCCTCAAGAGGTTGAAGAGGCCGCGCCTTTGGATCAAACCGTAACCGTAGATAAGGAGGCTTGGCAAAACTATACCGCCAACTTTCAATACCCTTTGTTTTTCTTCGACTTCGAAACCATTCAATACGGGGTGCCAGCTTTTAATTTTTCTAGGCCCTACCAAGCCATTCCGTTTCAGTATTCCTTGCATGTGCAATTGGCTCCCAACAGCACTCCTTTGCATGTAGCATTTTTAGGCGATGGCTTGCAAGACCCGCGCCCGGCAATGATAGAGCAGATGATGAGAGACCTGGGCGATAAAGGCAGCATCGTAACTTGGAACATCAGTTTTGAAAGGGATAAAATTGCTAAGTTGGCCATTGATTTTCCGGAGTATCAAGAAAGCTTAGAAAAAATCATAGAGCGATTGGTAGACCTCATGCCGCCATTTAGACCTTCTAAAGCCATCGTATATAGCGATGCCTTTGAAGGAAGTTACTCTATTAAAAAGGTTTTACCGGTATTGGTTCCCGATTTAAATTACCAAGACCTAAACATTCAAGAAGGCGGAACCGCCAGTTTTAGCTATGGCCTATTGGCTGATATGACCGAAGAAGAAAGACAACAAACGCGTAAAGACTTGCTCGATTATTGTTACCTAGATACCTTGGCGATGCTAAGAATTTGGGAAGCAGTAAATGGCCTACTTTAGTAAATGGATGCATAAAAGTTTCTTTAATTTTGACTTTTTACTAGGTTCAACTAAATTCTAATACCATACCACCTATGCTTACGCCAGCGCCTGTTCCCAATAAAAATATCTTTTGCGGGGCGCTGCCACTTTTTAGTTTTTGATTGATGAATATTTCTAGGCCTAGCGGAATAGAAGCCGATATGCAATTGCCATATTGATGCAAGGTTTCTATGATTCTATCGGGTGCAATTTTAAAGTGCTGCATAAAATATTCATTGCCCATTTTACTCGTTTGGTGTGGGATGATATAATCTATCTCATGAATGCTTAGGTGTAAGGCTTCTTCCATTTGTTTAACAAAGCCATCCAAATGTCTGGTGGCCAACCTAAAGATGCCTTTGCCATTCATTTTAAAATAATAATCTAAATGGCTTGCCTCTGTATCTATTCCTCTGTTTACGGCACCTCCAATGGGTACATGCGCAAAGTAGGCGCCCGAAGGATAATTGGTAAAATGGGTATAAAGTGCTTCGTATCCATCTTGGTCGGAGGCTTCTAAAATAAGTGCTACCGCTGCATCTCCAAACAATCCAAATATCATTTCTTCTTTGGGGGTAAGTGCTTTAGATGATACCTCCGAACATACCAAAGCAATGGTTTGGTATCTTTTACTTTGTAGGTATAAATGGGCAATGTCTAAGGCATTGATAAAACTCAAACAAGTAGCATCTATGTCTAAGGCATGAAAGTTTACCTCGTCATCGGCAATCATGTTCTTTATAATGCTAGCGTTATGCGGAATGGGATAATCAAAGCTTGCTCCCGCAAATAAGAGTAAGTCAATATCATTTACTTTGAGTCCTGCATTTTCTAAGGCCAACGTAAGGGCTGCCGCACCCATGCTGCAAACCGTTTCATCCTCACTCAAATGGTGTCTGTATTTTACGCCAGTGAGTCTTTCTATTTTTCCGTGTTCTACTTGTGCCAGCTCATCCATTTCTACGGATGAGTATCTTCTTTGAGGTAAATACTTAGCAATTGCTTTTATCTTTATCTTCATATGCTACGAATTATTTTTCTTTGTTTTGATCCTACCTGTCTGATTACATTTGGTTCAAACCTAAATTGTAGGTCTTCTATACCCAGCTCTTTTGCTAAGTCTGTGATGGTACTTTCAAATGATTTGCAAGCCTCTTGATAATTTGATGCTTGGGTGTCTATGGCTACTAACAATTCATTGTTTGCTACCTGTGTTATTTGAAAATCATTTACCTCTGCTGCATAGATTGCCAAGCGGCGCATCAATAGGTCTGGGTATATTTTTTTGTGATTAAAAACTAATACATCTTCATCTCTTCCAATGATTTTTTCGATGGCCAACATAGCAGAACCGCAAGGGCAAGGGCTGGTTCTTATCTCTAAAATATCATTCATTTTATACTTTACCACCGGCTGTGTACTTCTTGTAAAATCGGTTATAATGGGATAAAATTTGGTGTCATCAATCCATTCTTTTTCTACATAAATAATGTCTTCATTTAAATGCATGGTTCCATGCTTACAACTGATACCAAGTAAGCCTTCTGTGCATTGATACACTTCTCTTAATGGCGCTTTAAAAGCTTCTATGATTTGTGTTTTGTCATGGCTATGCAATACTTCTGCAAAGGATAGGAGTTGATGAAGCTGTAAGTTTATTTTTGCAGCCTGTTGGGCCTTGGCTATATCTACAAGTATCGATGGTGGGGCTGCTAGAATGTCTGGTGAATAAGCCGATAACTCAGCTATCAATTTATCCATAGGTCTAAATATATCAAAGTATCTAAACTCAAACAGATTTGAGGCAATAGAAGTGTAAAGGTTACTATTGGCTCTTAAGAAAAAGGCTATTTTTTGTTTACGAAAGAGTTTAGGTTCAATGATGCGTGTCATTACCAAGGCTACCCATTGTGCCCGTTCATCCTGAGATACCAAGAACAAACCTCTTTTGCCACTTGTGCCGGTAGATAACCCTACGGTAATGCCATTGAGTTCTTGTTTAAAGCTTCTACTTTTCTCCGAAGATAAAGCCAAATTCATGGCCATTTCTTTATCCAAGCCACAGGTATTGATGGCGTTAAAATGCTCCATAAAACTGTCTTTATGCATTTGCATCACGAGCGACCACCTAAAGCTTCCCTCTCTAAAATACTGACGGTAAAAGTTAGATTTAAAAAGCACGCTGCGGGCAAATTGCTCAAGCTTTCGTTGTTGATATTGCTCTAACGCAGCTCGGTTTTTAAAAGACCCTCTGAGTGTAAGTTTGATCCAATGGTAGATTATATGTAGTTTAAAAAACATGCTGTAGTAGGCTTAGGGTAAGAGGGCAATGCGTGAAAATGATTCTAACATCGGGATGTGCCTCTTCGTAGGCTAAAATTTTATTTTGCGTGGCTATAAAGTCGCTCCAACTATCAAACACCAACTTAGCCACTTTGCTTGGGTAGATTTTATCTTTGTAAGTTTCGTATTCCCAAGAGGCATCTGTGGCATACAAGATATGATGGCTTTGTGATTGGTAGATAAAACCTAACATCCCTTTGGCATGCCCTGGAAGGAGTACGAATTTGAGCTTGGTTTGACCCCAAATAGTATATTCTGTCATACCAAAAGCATTGGTAATGATGGCATCGGCTATTTCTTCTAAGAACAATACCCTCACCTGAAAATTGTTGGGTAAGAGTGCATGCAAGATGCCTTTACTTACGGCTTTTACACCGCTAACATTCATTACTTGTTCATAGGCCAGCTTGGTGCAAATAAAGGTGGCAAACGGAAAATCTTTCAGGCCTGCAATATGGTCTGCATGAAAATGAGACAATACAATAAATTTTATTTCGTGGGGGTTAATTCCTCTTTGCTCTAGTTGCTGCGCTGCCGAAGCTCCGGGTTCTAAAGTCATTGGGGTAAGCCATCGATAAAAGATTGCTGGGATTTTTTGGGTAGACTGTTCAAAGTGGTTGCTATAGCCTGTGTCAAACAAAACATAGCCACAACCAGGAATATGCAGAAGTGCCCATACTGCATAGAACCTACCTTTTCCTTTGCCTTTTTTGGGATTCACGATGCCTTTATGCGAAACGCAATAGCCCGAGGCAAAAAATTCTAAACTAATGGCTTGTTTTGTTTCCATGTGATAAACTCATTCATTCCATCTAAGGTGTTGCAAACGGGTTGATAACCTAATAGGTTTTTTGCCTTTTCTATATTCAAGGTAAAGTGATGGCAAAGGATGCCGATGCCATACCTTGTAAGTGCTGGTTCCTTCTCAGAAGGTATCAGTTTAGCTTTCCATTCCATCAGGGCAGCGGCATTCATTGCTACATATTTTGGAATCTTTTGGGTAACGGGGGCATAACCTAAACTACTAAGTGCATAATTCACCGTTTCCCAAAAAGGTACGCTGTTTCCGTCTGTAATATTATAAGCTTCTCCATAGGCATTTTCTTTGGCTTGTATGGCGCAATGAATGGCCACTAAGAGATTGCTCACACTGGTCATGTCTACTTTGTTCTTTCCATCTCCAATAATTTTTAAACGGCCTTGGTGGTATGCCTCAAGTACTCTGGGAAATATAACAGTGTCTTCTGCTCCAATGATGGCTCTTGGCCTTAAGGCAAGTGTTTGTAAACCTTGCGTGTTTTTTTGCAATACATATTGCTCGGCTATCAGTTTAGTTTGTGCATAGGCATTTACCATTTTGGCAGGCAACGGGTCGGTTTCTTTTACATCAAACCTATCTTGATGGTTAAAGTATATGCTGGGGGTAGAGATATAAATAAACTTCTTTACTCCATTATGTAGGCAAGCATCTACAAGTTGTTGTGTGGCCAATACATTGGCATCATAAAAATTTTGGTATGACCCAAATGGAGCAGATAAGGCAGCACAGTGTACCACCATATCCATGTCTTGTGTAATGAGATTACAAAATTGAGGGTCTTCTAAATTGCCAGCCACAAACTGGCAATTAGCCGCTTCTAGCTCTTCTTTTCTGTGGTTTCGTCTAGAAGTGGCAAGCACCTTAAATGCTTTATGTTGGCCAAAATACTTGGCAGCGCGCCCTCCTAAAAATCCAGCGGCACCCGTTATCAATAGATTTATACTTTTATCTTTCACCTTATTATTTTTATCTACAGCCTAATCAATTTGTTTGTTGTTTAATAGACGTGAATATATTTCTTTGCCATGCATCTCACAACAAGTTATATCTTCTTTTTATTTTAGTTTTTTTTAAGGTGAGATTTCCATGGCATGCGTAAGGTTGCTTGTTTGCATGATTCGAAAAAGAAACGGCTAAAACCGATGTTTAAGGCATGAACCAAACCTAAAGAAAGTAGGATGACTGCAAGGGGCACCCATGGGTAGTGTATGCCATAGGATTTAAATGCCAGTTGAACGGCAATGGCAATAGGAAGATGAAACAAGTAAATAAAGTAGCTCGATTCTATTTGGTAGCTTGAAAAACGAATCGTGCTGTTTTCTAAAACCCTAATAAAGAAAATGCAGCCGCTTAGGGCGCAGGCGCCAAAGAAAAAGGGTTGTAATAGATGGTCTAAAAATACCGTTCTGCCTTCTTGATAGGCCATGATATAATATCCAGATAAGGATAGGTTCAACACAAAAATAATTCCCCATAGCCAAGTTTTGCCAAGGTTGTCAAACTCTTTTTTGTGACTCCAAACATTGCCAAGTAAAAAGTACCCTAGGTAATAAAAGAAGCTAGGCCAATTGATGCCAAGGTAAATGGGGTTTCTAATCATCGCTTCGGGGTTTAGGGTCAACCCTAACCCTATACACAACAATGCCAAGAGGCTATTTTTAAAAGGCAATAAATAGGTGATAAGGGTAAAAAGCACTACATACCAAATAAACCAGTAATGCACTATTGGAAGTCCGTTTTGTTTTACATCGGCCATAAAAAGTTGTTGGGTATGGCTTAGGATATCGTGATGGCCAAATTGATAGATGGCTTTTAAGGCATACAACAAGGGGATGGTAATCAAGCCCGAAAATAGGGCAGGTATAACAAATCGGTCTAAGATTCTATCCAATACCTGTGCTAGCTGATGTGATTTTTGGGCTCCAAAATATCCCGATACAAACATAAACGCCTCCATGATAAAAGCATGAAGGATAAAGATGATATACTCGGCGAACTTGGTGCTAGGCTCGGCCTGAAAAAACCACATGCCATGATTGTAAACCATATAGGGCACTAAGCAATGAATGCAGCAACGCATATAGTTACCAATAACCCTAAACCTATTAAATGATTCTATCTGCATTTAAGAAGAAATAAATTGACTAAAATACGGCTCGTTCACAGGCAATACCAAAGGTATTTTGGCTTGTGCATGTAGTTTATTTTTACTTTTTAAGTAAGACATCAATAAGGCTTCATCACAATGGATTATTTTGGCTGTGCGCATGCCAGTGGCTTGTAATCTATAATCTCTATAGGTAATGTTTTCTTGAGATACCCATGCATCTAATTCTTGGTGGCTAAGGTTAATTTGTGGGGAGGAGTGAATAAACCAAAAATGTTGGCAGCCCTGCTCGTCTTTATACGGCAATATACTCATGCCTTTGATGTTGGCATGGGTTTTAAGTCGGATCTTCTCTATCACCCTTTGAATTTGATCTGCGGTTATCAGTTCACCCATGAGGTTTAAAGTATCCGAAACCCTTCCACTAAACTTAAAATGGGTTGAATTGATAAAGCAAATGGTGTCTCCTGTTTGATACCGCCATAAGCCTGTATTGGTGCTTACTACCAGTTGGTATCTTTTGCCAGGCTCGGGGGTTCTAACCCACTCATTTAAACCATCAGTGGATAGAAATTCATAGAAGATGCCTGACCCTAGATTTAAACGCATACCAGGTTCACCGGGCAATTGGTAACCATAAAAGCCTTCGGTGGCCACAAAGGTTTCTAAGAAAGGAATGTCTCCTAAAGTGCTGCGCAAACTTGTGAGGTAGGGGTTGATGTCCATGCCCGAGTACATATAAAACTTGGCATGTGGCCAAAGTGTCTTTAGGTCTAGGCCACGACTTTCCTTTATTTTATGAGCAAGCATGGTCATCCAATTTGGAAATCCCGATATGCCATAAACATTCCATTGTGGGGCATTTTGAGAGATGTGTTCTAGTACCTCGTGTAGGTGATAATTAGTTAGTTCCCAAATCGCAGGAACAATTCTTTTCTTGATATAGTTGGGGGCAGTTTGCAGGGCATAATACGACATGTTCTCGGCTGTTTTGCCGTAAAATCGCTGATTGTCGGCTTGCGAGCCCATAAAGAATGCCTGTTTAAACAATAAGTCGTTGAGGTTAATCAAACCCTTTTTGCGAAGTGCATTCATATAGTTTAAAAAGCTCAAGCGATTGCTGCGCATAAATTCTTTGCTAATAGGAATAAACTTTGCACCTGCTTTATCGGTGCCAGATGTTTTGCCTAATAGTACAATTTTACCAGGCCAAGTGCTGCGATAGGAGTTATTAAAATCACCCCAATAAGCTTTATGCGAAGCATAATCACCCAAGGGTATGGCTTGAGTAAAATCGTCGATGCTTTTGAGGAGATGAAACTGGTGGGCCTTCCCAAAATCGGAGGAGCTACCTTTTTTTAAAAGCTTTTGAAGGGTTTGTTCTTGGGAGTTTTGCAGGCTAGACATGTATGACTTATCCAAATAATGTTTATAGTACTCCAATGATAGACAAACTTTTTTTGATTTCTTTCCATCGAGAAGTAGGCAACCAAGTAGGCTTTTGTTTCCACTGGTCTTGGATGAGGTACAATTTGGTTTTTTTGCCAGTCCAACCTTTTTTATGGGTGTACACAAAGGTAGGAGGGTTGGCCACAATAAGAGGTTTTTGTGCGGCACGAGGATACACTTTGATGCTGGCGATTAAGCCGTTTTTACAAGGGCTGCTAAACATATAACTGCAAAAGTTGCCCAATGAATAATAACATAAGGTGTTATGTTGCGGTGTATTAGGCGAAGCAATATAGTCCCAAGGCTGCACCACATGCGGGTGGGCCCCTACGATGATATCGGCCCCTAAAGAAGAAAGTAACATGGCCTCTTCTCGAACGAGGGTGTCAGGAAAATACTCAAATTCAAATCCCCAATGCATGAATATTATTTTCACATCCACTTGGTCGTGGTTCATCTGTTGTAAAGCTTGATAGGCTTTATTGTTCATCTCTCTTTTGGGATAAGGATAGGCAAGGTGGGGAGCTAAATGAAACCTTAAGTTTGGGGTATGTAAGTTAGCGGGATTATTCAGTCCCCAGGCACCTGCAAATACCCCAAACGTTAAGCCATGGGCGCTAAAGCGATGATACAAAGGGAGGCTATCGAAAGCACTGGCACCCATAGGGGTAATGCCTTTGCTTAATAGGTAGTTTCTGGTATCGTTTAAACCCTCTAATCCTCTATCAAGGCTATGGTTATTGGCTACACTTAATCCACTAAAGAGGTTGCTTTGATTGCTTTGATTAAAATTAGAGAGGAGGCTGGTGTCTTCATTGTAGGTGATGTAGTCTATGAAGAAATTTTTGCGTTTATGTTTTGGGGAGGTGGGAGTTTCTAGGTTGCCAAACACCAAATCATGGGCTTGCAGAAATTGTTTGAGTTCGGGTGTTACCAGGTTACGGGTATTACCACGCATCCACATAATGTCTCCCACAAAGGCCAGTGAGATGGCAGTTACATTACCCTTAAGTGAAGCAGTGTCTGGGTAGATGCCCATGGCTTGGTAGGCTAGCGTATGCGCGCTTTTATGTACATATTTTCTGCAGTAAGCCAATCCTTTTTTTACGGCTTGCGATAAGGGAAGGCCTTCCATTCGGATGGTCTCGTAGCGTTTGGTTGTTTTAGGTGGAGTTGGCTGAGAGATATCTTGTGCATGCAGTTGATGAAAGTCAACTAGGATCAAACAAATAAGTAAAACAACTTTGATATGACGCATGGTAAAAGGGTGGCTTAATACACCTTAGCTTAACATTATTTATTCAAAGCTTATCATCCATTCGATGCCATATTTGTCTCTAAACATGGCAAAATAAGCGCCAGTAGGGCCTGGTTCTAAGGGCATTTCTACTTGTCCACCTTTAGAAAGGCCATGGTATAATTGCTCGGCTTCTGTTAAGCTATCGGCATAAATGGCAATTTTACTGCGGTGTTCGTTTTCATTGGTTTTTCCCATGATCTCTGGCACATCATTGCCCATGAGTTTAAAGTGGTTGCCAATATTTAGGGTGATGTGCATGATTTTTTCTCGCTCATGTTCGGGGATGGTAAAGCCCGGGATATTGAGGTCTTTAAAACGAGTAAGCTTGCCAATATTGCCGCCTAATACCGATTGGTAAAAGGTAAAGGCTTCTTCGGCATTGCCGTTAAAATTAATGTGAGGGTGTAGGGTTGCCATAAGGTAAATATACTAATTATCCGTAAAAAGTATACAGCAATCCCGAATTTGTTTTATATTACCTTTATACTATAGCCGCACCTTTGTGCCATCATTTAAACCAATCAAAACAATGAGCAAAAAAGTAATTGTAATCACGGGTGCCAGTTCTGGCATGGGAAAAGAATCGGCTAAGGCCCTTATTCAAGCCGGACATACCGTTTACACCCTCGCCAGGCGTATCGATCAAATGCAAGACCTGCAATCTTTAGGTGGACATCCCATTCAAATGGATGTTACCAAAGAAAGTGATATAGATAAAGTAATGAACATCCTCCTTGAAAAGGAAGGTAAAATAGATGTGTTGTGGAATAATGCCGGTTATGGATTATATGGTGCAGTAGAAGATGTTCCGGTGGAAGAAGCTAGAAGACAATTTGAGGTGAACCTATTTGGTTTAGCTTCACTCACCCAAAAGGTGATTCCCTTGATGCGAAAGGCCAACAGTGGCACCATCATCAATACCTCTTCTATGGGAGGGAAAATGTACACACCCATGGGAGCTTGGTACCATGCCAGTAAGCATGCTTTAGAAGGTTTTAGTGATTGTTTAAGATTAGAACTAAAAGCGTTTAATATTCAGGTAGTGGTTTTAGAACCAGGTATTATTGTAACCGAGTTTGGCGAGGTAATGCTACAAAACATCAGTAAATATTCCGCTAAAGGGGCCTATGCTTCTCTTACCCAAAAGCTGGTAGCTGCTACGCAAAAAATGTATGAGAGCGGACAGGGTTCGAAAACCAAAGTGATCTCTGATACCCTATTGAAGATAGTAAATACACCAAAGCCCAAAACAAGGTATAGGGTAGGATTATGGGCCAAGCCAATGGTATGGCTGAGGATTTACCTAGGTGATAAATTATTTGATAAAATTGTGATGAGTCAAGTTTAGCATGAAGCCAATTGTTCATTTAAAAAGCATTTCAGAAATCAGCCAGTTTGTGCAAAGTAAGGCAAAGCACCCTTTGGTGGCAGTAGTAGATTTTAGCCAAGCAGATGAATACATAGAAGAGGGAACGCGCATCACCGCCGATTTCTATTCTATCATGTTTAAAAATTATTGTGCCAACAAACTCCGTTACGGACAGCAGCCAGTCGATTTTCAAGAGGGTAATCTTATTTGCATAGCACCCAAACAGGTGCTAACCATGGATGCCGAGATAGAGAAAAAAGAGGATATGGTAGGCTGGGGTTTGTTCTTTCATCCCGATTTATTGCGGGGAACCTCTTTAGGAAAAAAGATGCACGACTACAGCTTTTTTAATTACGAAACTTCAGAAGCCTTGCATTTATCCGATAAAGAAAAGCAAACCTTATTTGATTGCGTTCAAAAAATAGATACCGAATTGCATGAAAACATTGATAGCCATAGCGAGGTATTGTTGGTGTCTAATATTGAGTTATTATTAAACTATTGCAGTAGATATTATGGTAGGCAATTCATTACCCGTAAAAGCACCCATTCTAATGCGGTTTCACAGGTTCAGAATCTCCTCAAAAACTATTTTAAGGAAGATCTATTAAAAGAGAAGGGATTGCCTACGGTAAAGTATTTGGCAGAGGAGGTACATTTATCAGCCAGTTATTTAAGTGATATGTTAAAGAAGGAAACCGGAATGAATGCGCAAGACCTTATCCATTATTACCTGATTGAGGAAGCAAAGAATGTGTTGTTAAGCAGCGACAGGTCGGTTAGCGAGATTGCTTATTCCTTGGGCTTTGAGTATCCACAGTATTTTAGCAAGCTATTTAAAACAAGAACGGGACAAACCCCTATTGAATTTAGGAAATTGAAAAATTAGTCGATGGTCCATGGACCATCGACGATAGTTGGATTCTGCTGCCCCTCGGCTCCGCTCGGGGACCGCTGCTTCATTCAAACCTTAACT
>CAYUDC010000033.1:0-2062 GCA_964443415.1 uncultured Chitinophaga sp.
AATTTTGATTGTCTGAGCTAGTAAATCTGTTTCCTACATAATTCCAAGTATACAAGCATTGCAACTTGTTGATGTTTACACCCAATTGTAATTGGTGTTTAATGCGTGGGGCAAATATTAATTGTTTAAACAAAGAGGAGTCGCCCAACAACTTGCTGCTAATAGGTTGGCAACTGTTTATGTCACTTAGCCCTGCTGCAAATAGGTTAAGTTTACCTGCGTTTTTTTGTAAATGCCATTGCCATTCCAATCCTTTGCTTACAACTTCGTGAAGGTTCATGGGTTTGCTTAAACTACCTGAAATAGGTACCCATAAAATCCATTGACTTATTTGCTTGTAATAGGTACTTAGCGTGTGTTGATACACCAAGTTTTTTGTAAGGACTATTCTGTTTTTTACACTTAACTCGTATGCATTTCCCACCTCGGGCTTCAGTTCACTATTGCCCATCTGTGGCCAATATAAATCGTTAAAGGTGGGCAGCCTAAATGTTCTAGAGGCATTGGCCAATATACTCGTGCTCTTGTGTACAAACCATTGTAAACCGTAGGATGGCATCAAAGGTGCTCTTTGTCCATCTACCCATTCATTTCGCACGCTCAATTGTTGTTGTAATTTAGATTGAAATGCTTGATGTTTTATTGAGCCAAATATCGCCACCCGATGCTGTGCGTTTAAAAACGATTGAGGCATATTATTTTGAAAAACCTCTGCCTCTCCTTGCAAGCGCTGAAACATTTGGCTAAACAAGATTTCGATTGATTTGCCATGCCAAAACTGGTCAATAAATTGAGTGAATTGTTTTCCATTGCTTTGGCTTGTGCTAGTAAACACATCCTGATAGCGAATCTTGTCTTCGAACCAACCTGTTCTGCTATTTAGTTCATAGCGGTTTCGTTTGTACTTATATTCTGCCATCAACCTAAGTTGTGCATCATGCTGCTGTGCTTGTGCCGCACTTAACCCAGCAAAGTCTGGCAGTTTTCTAATGGCTTCCTGCCACCAAAATCGAAGTGCTAGCTGATGATGGTTACCTATTTTACCTTCTGCTTCCTGAAGGTAAGCGTTGCTCACAAAGTGGGCGTGGCTGGCTCTGCTTACTTCTTTAGAAATGCTAGGATTCCCCGGTTGTAGCAATTGTGCTGCATGGTACCTAAAGTTGTTTTCGCCCTGTTGCCTGTAAAAACCTTGGTTAAACTTCCAACGCTTGTGTTCTATCTGCGTTTTGATACCAAAACTGTAAATACCAAAGCTTGCCATGCCTGCCATTAACTTTAGGTGATTGCCTTGTAATCCCTTGTTTTGGGTTTGTAAATGGATGCTGCCTCCTATAGCACCAGAGCCAAATAGTACTGCTGGACTGCCATACTGAATGGCAATGCCTTCTAGGAGAAAAGTAGGAATTAAGGCTAAATCTGTTTGTCCATTTAGTGGACTTTGCATCGCAAATCCATTCCATAGCACCGGCGTGTGATTGGCGTTGCCACCTCTAAACGAGGCTGTAGACAAGGCACTTGGGCCATAGCTTTTAATAAACACTTGGCTTTGCCCTGCTAATAATTGTGATAAATTCTGTTGTTGATAATGCAATAAAATATTGCTGTCTAATAACTGAAATTTACTACCAGCAAAAAAACTTGGATACCTTAATCCCATCACCTTCACCACAGGCAATACTTTGCTGGTATCGGTTTGACCCAAAGGATTCGCCCGAAGTGTAGCCGAACACAACAGTGCAAATAATAATAGGCCTATGGCCTTGTAGTGTAATTGTTTTTGTACCATAATTCAGCCAACTTTTCTTCCCGAAAGTCAATTGATTGTTGTTTGCTATGGCAGGTCTTCTGACTTACACCCATTTTATCGGCCTTCCCATCCCTGTAAAGCAGGACAGTGGCAAAGAGAAGATAAAATTTGCTGACATTATCAGCAGGTGCTTACAGCAGCGGGTACTGTTCAAGATTTACACTTGATTCCCTTTTCATACTCCATCGTAACAGAGTAACCGAAAGCGTTACAAAAATAATAGGAGAAACTTCTGATGCAATAAAAATCTTTTGT
>CAYUDC010000033.1:2162-21814 GCA_964443415.1 uncultured Chitinophaga sp.
AGTTCTTCGTCTAAACTGCCATAAATTACATTGTTCATCAGCACATAGGCCAAAGGAAACTTATATATGATATTGCCATTAACATCCCTGCCAGGAGCATTAGACAAATAAAATCCCGGGTCTTTTCTGCCTGCGCTTTGGGTTTGAGCCGAAAAGGTATTGTGAATTAAATCGTAGGTGCCACCTAGTTCTCCAATAAAAGTAAATAGGCCACAATTACTTACCAAACAGTTTTCCATTCTTAACTTGGCGGTGTAGTTTAAAACACCCACTGCACTCATGTTTCTAATAATGGTTTCTTTCATCTCTAAGCCATACGTGCCCGAGGCAGGCATTGAGTCTACCTCAACACCAATATAACCATTCTTGATAATAGCGCCTGTAATTTTATTGTTACTGCTGCCTGGCAAAAATCGTAGGCCAATCCATTGACCTGCCAGTTCTTTGTAGTCATCATCTAACCGTGCACCCTCAAAAATGACTGGCTTATCAACTGTGCCATTTACTACCAAACTTCCTTGAATGAGGATGGCAGATTGATTGTAATTGTAGATTTTGGTGCCTGCTTCAATGGTAAGGGTGCAGCCACGTGGAATTAAAATAGAATCATAGATAACATAGGGCTTGTCGCTGGTCCAAAGTAAATTCCCGCTATTGCAATCTAAAACTTGGTTCTGAAAATAATTGGCATCTTGTGTCCATGCCACTAAATCTACATCTTGTTTATTGCCATTGGTTTCAAACAGAATCTGGTCGGTGACAATAAATGGCGTATTGCTACCCACTTGGTTAATGTAGGCTTGCACAAAAATGTAAATACTATCTTCACCTCTTATTTCTATGTTTTCAAAAGCATTGCCACTTCTGCCATCTACGTTCAGTTTAAAGATGCCATAGAAATTGCCTGCTACACTAATATTTGTTTTAACTGCCTCTTTGTTAGGGTTGGTAACCCTTACCTGCAAGGTAACAGAACGTGGTGAGTTGGGGTTTTCTCCCAGCTTAGAGAAAATGGTATCAAAAAAAACGGTATCGGTTGAAAAGCTTAAAGTAACAGCCTCTTTGGAAAATACATCCTGCTTGCGGCAGCTTTGTAAGCCTGCAAGTAAAAGTAAGCCAAATAAAAACAATAAGAGTCTGTTCAAAAGTTACTCGGATTATGGATGAAATGTAAACGCAAACATAGTAATACTTGTTGTTATATAGAATAACGTTCGATAATCCACTCTGGAATGATGGCAGCCCTACCATTGCTAATATGAATCATAGTGTAGTTAAAATAGCCAGTACAAGATTCTTTGCGGTTATCAGCTTTTAGAATTCTAAAGTTAACTTTTACGCCATCCTTGTAAAAATCATCAATGTAGGTTTCTACGATCATTTCTTCACCCAGTCCAAGCGGTCTTTTATATTCGATGAAAGTATTTTTTATCACCCAACCATAGCCGTGTTTCATAAACTCTTGAATGGGCATTTTATAAAATTTTTCCATTTGCTCATACCTTGCCGCCAACACATAATCTATGTATTTGCTGCTATGTACATGGATGTTCATGTCTATGTCATCAGGCCTTACTTTTAGCAAGGTTTCGAAACGGGATTTGTTGAGTGCCATAATTTTGCTGCAAATTAATGCTTAATCTTAAAAACTAAACGGCCTTAGAATCCTTTTATTGAGATTAGGGTAAGAGAATTGTAAAAAAATGTAGATATTCGAATTTAATTAGCTCAAGTTCATAAGTTTGATGAGAATGAAAACCGCCTTTTTTGTGTTAGCCCTTCTGCTCTCCTTTGGAGTGCGGGCTACCCATTTGGTAGGCGGTATGATAGAGTTAAAATGGAATGGCGGCGATAGTTATACCATTAGGGTAAAGGTGCTAAGAGATTGTGAGAATGGAAATCCAGGTGCTTATTTCGATAATCCGATTGTGGTGGGTATTTTTGAGAAAGGCACGCACATCAAAAAGAATGAGTTTAGCTTAAACTTTTCACGCGCAAACGACGATACCTTGAGTTTTACCGGTGCCAATTGTGCCAATATTATTACTGGTTGTACTCATATTGGTTCTTACTCGGCTAATGTTACGCTAAATTCTAACGTCTACAATAGTAATAATGGGTATTATCTCTCTTGGCAGCGCTGTTGCCGAAACGGTATAATTCAAAATATTGTGAACCCCGGAGATGCCTCCATGGCATTGTACACAGAGGTTCCTAACCTTAAAACTGTAAAAAATAGCTCTCCAAAATACCTTAATAATCCTGTAACATTATTGTGCGTCAACAACTTGTTCGAATACAACATGAATTTTGTAGACGATGATGGGGATGAGCTAAAGTTTAGTTTTATTGAACCAGTCAATGGTGGATTAGACCGCGATCAACCTTCTTCGAATACTGCCTTGCCTGGTCCATATCCTAATGTGGTTTATCTGCCTAATTATAGTAATGCGGGCCCTATTATGGGTACAGTTCCTTTGGAAATTAATCCAATTACTGGTCTTATAAAATGTAACCCCAGTAATCCTGGCGTTTTTGTGGCAAGCATTAGGGTAGAAGAATTTAGGTTCGGCGTAAAAATAGGAGAGGTGCGCCTCGAGCTTCAATTTAGTGTAACGATTTGTCCCAATAATCCTCCACTTAGCAGTATTACTACGGTGAACGATCAATTAATTTTAGAAGACACGGTAGAGATTCCTGTTTATGAAAAGGTATGTTTTAAAATTAGAGGGATAGACCTAGAAGACTCTGTTTACCTGCAAGTGCGCATGGGTGAAATAGATTCAAGTATTAAGGAACTACCCGTATTTGATACGCTTGTAACAGGTGTCAAGAGTGTGCAAACCACAGTTTGTTGGCAAGGAGCCTGCGAACACGAAGGAATGCCAGCGGTGCCTTTTTTTGTAAACCTAAGAGACAATGGCTGCCCTATTGCCCGCAATGCCGAATCTAAATTTTATGTGAAGTTTACGCCAATGCCCAAAGTTCCTTCTACCGATTTGTTGTGCATGACTTTGGCCGACTTTAAAGAAACCACAGTGTATTTGGGAGATTCGAGTGATCCTGCAGACCCGTTTTTTTCATATTATTTGGTATTTCGGGGAATTAATAATGCCAATTATCAAGTAATAGATACCCTATATAATAAAGTTTCTAGGTTACTGTTTGATCCAAACACGCCTGATTATCATAAAATAAACTATACCTATTATATGGTGGGTGTGAATCGTTGCGGCGATTTGGGTCAAACCAGCGATACTTTAGGCACCTTTGAACAGTTAGAGTTTATTCCGCAAAAGCAGTTTTTAAAGAGTGTTACGGTTAAAAACAACAAGGAATTAGAAATTACTTGGCCTCAAACCCCCGAAAGAGATTTTGCCAAATACTATTTGTACAAGGCAGAGAATGGAAGCACCAAGTTTAATGAGCTAAAGGTTTTTGAAAATATTACAGATACTCAATACATAGACCAAGAAGTAAATGTTGCTAGTACAAGTTATTGCTATTACCTGGTGATGTTGGATACCTGCGAGAATATGGGCCCGGTGGGTAAAATAGCTTGTTCTATGGTGTTACGTGGAACGGCTTTGCCATTTAAAAATTCCCTCAGCTTTAATGGCTATGAAGGATGGCAAGGCGGTGTAGAGTCGCACAGCATCATGCGTGCAGACCCTGCCACACCTTTTTCTAAAATAGGAAACCCCAGCAGCGGTAGCTTTAGGTATATAGATGATGCCTTAAATTTTAATGAAGGTTTGTTTTATTATTATGTAATGGCCAAAGAGAGAAATGCGTTGTCTACTGGGCCATTTTTTGATGCACAAAGTGTGTCAAATACCATCGAATTGTATCAAGCACCCTTTTTATACGTGCCTAATGCCTTTACCGCAAATGGTGATGGACTGAATGACCAATTTCAATGGTTGCCAGTTTTTGTAAAAGACCTTGAAATAGAGATATTTAATCGTTGGGGGGAGAAGGTTTTTGAAAGTAAAGATAAGCTCGCTCAGTGGGATGGAAAGTATAAAGGTGATCCCGTGCAAGCCGATGTTTACTTTTATTTAATTACTTATACTGGTTATGAAGGCACTCGAAAATCCACATCTGGGAATTTCACGCTTTTGAGGTAATTAAAAGAAAAACAATCACTTAACGTTAATCTTCAATTTTGGAATAAGGTTCAATTCGGGCTTTTCCACTGCTTATCAACTTTTATTTGCCTGAGGTTGAAAACCATGGCAAAGTTTAAACTGATTTAGTAAATTCTTAATCTTTCAAAACCATGGTTTTTTGTATTTTTACACCCCAGATTTTTGGAGGAAAAAAGTGTATGACAGAAGAAAAACCAGTTTTACTAGTAAAGCGTAAAAACATTCAATTGGTGATTGATTATTGTTTGGATCAACGCACCAGTTTTACCGTTAGCCCAAGAGCTATTTCTAATGACGATTTTGAGATAGAAGTGAGCGTGAGCGGGATTAAGCAAGCCATTGCCCTAGGTATGTTTGCTAGAGATAACAAAATAGAAGTAGCAGGTTTAGGTGAATTAGCAAAACCAAAAGTAGCTGCTTCTAAGAAGGTTGAACCAAAAGAGGCGCCAAGCCTAATGTCTCAACCAGCTGCCGAACCTAAAGAAGAAGGTTCGCTATTGAGTTTCGACTTAAATGTTACAGACAACTAAGAATTAACCATATTCAGTTGTTGCCATATTTAAGGATTTACTGCCCTGATTAGGTGGTAAAGATTTGATTGATTACGCAAGAATGGGAGCTTAGGCTCCTATTCTTGTTTTTAGTGGCTATCTTTGACCAAAGATGGAACCATATTCAGAAGAAGAATTACAGCAATTTGAAGAGCAGGAGCAGGAACTCTTCGAACATTTTCGCCTGGTAGTAGACAAAGGACAGAGTTTATTAAGAATCGACAAATTCTTAATGAACCGCATGGAGAATGCCAGTAGAACCAAAATACAAGCAGCTGCAGACGTTGGTTCTATTTTAGTAAATGATAAACCCGTTAAATCGAGCTATAAGGTAAAACCCTTGGATGTGATATCCATTGTATTGCCAACCCCTCCTAAAGATACAGAGATTGTACCAGAGGATATTCCTATCAACATAATTTATGAAGACGAGGAGGTGATGCTGGTAAACAAGAATCCAGGAATGGTGGTGCATCCAGGATATAACAATGTGAGCGGTACCTTGGTGAATGCTTTAGCTTGGCATTTAAAAGATTTGGCATTTGCCAAAGAAAATAATGTTCGTCCAGGTCTTGTGCACCGTATTGATAAGAATACGAGTGGTATTTTGGTGATTGCCAAAAGCGATAGAGCGATGACGCATTTAGCCAAGCAGTTTTTCGACCATAGCATCGAGCGCACCTACCAAGCATTGGTGTGGGGAGATTTCGACCAAGACGAGGGCACCATTACCGGGTATATTGGTAGAAGTGCCAAAGACCGTAAAATATTTCAACTATACGACGACCCAGAAAAGGGAAAGTGGAGTGTGACACATTACAAGGTGTTAGAGCGATTACAATATGTAAGTCTGATAGAATGCAGGTTAGAAACTGGCCGTACCCATCAAATTAGGGTGCATTTAAAAAGTATAGGACATCCTATTTTCTCGGATGAAACTTATGGTGGCGCGCATGTTGTAAAAGGAACGAATTTTTCTAGATACAAGCAGTTTGTAGAAAATTGCTTTACCTTAATGCCTCGTCAGGGTTTACATGCTAAGTCTTTAGGTTTTATTCATCCTATCACCAAAAAGAAAATGATGTTTGATAGTGAGCTGCCAACAGATTTTACTGCAGTGTTAGAGAAATGGCGTCATTATGTGTATTACAAACCTTTTGAAGAGGAAGAAGGAAAACACAAGCTCGACAAAGCAGAACAGAAATTGTTAAGTCAGAAGAATTTGTAATTAATTTTAATTAAAACGCCATGATTCAAATAATAAAGCTAGCGCTAATTTTAGTTGTATTCGTTTTTAATTTTGGACTAGCAAGCGCTCAATTTTCTGGAGATTATTTAGTATTAAAAAGTAAAAGTGATTCGGTAAACACCGACACAATTTTTGGGCAAATAGATTTACCTAGTGATGGCGTGTTCTGGAATGTAAAAATTATAACATCTACTGGTATAAGAAAATATAAAACGAAAGAGGTTTTAAGATTACAATCTGGAAATATCCACTTTGCCGGTATACCTTACGGGAAATCAAATGCTATTGTTCCAAGAATTTTGGAGGGTGAAAAAGAATTATACTTTTATTACACAGGATCTGACAGATTGAGTTTTATACCCAAAATGCAAAATGATTTTAATAGGGATATTGATTATGATAATTTTTTAATTTTATCAGAATCAATTTGGAATGCAACTAGTAATTTTTACATTTTCGATTCAATTTCTAAAAAGTACTATAAGGTTCCAAAGGCTAAAAAAAAATTTATTGAAGAAATTTCTGAGCTGTTCAAATCAAATGAAGAAATTTATAAAAGGATAAAAAATGGTGTTTATAAACCCGAACACATTGGTCACATTATTCATCTTTATAATCGCTCAATTCAATCTCAATAGTGCTTTAATTGGATGTTTCCAAGTTGCAATTTGGGTATTATATAATTCTAAAACTTTACCAAACCTCTCAATCCAATAATAATTAGTGCCCAAAAGCACAATGCACCAAGCATGATAATTTTTATGCGCCATTTATTGGGCTCTATGGCCGAGGCCAAGATAGTTCCGATTGGCATCGAAAATAATACGGGTGTGAGTAAGGCAATGCCATACACTTCGTAGCGTTTTATAAAAACAACCAATTTGCGTTTAAGCGGACTAAACTTTACTGGTTTAGGTTTTTTAGGGAAAAATTTTCGAATGAGTTTTATAATAGTTTCCCATAAATATAAGTAAACTACAACGCCTATCATGCCACCGCCAATACTCAGAAAGAAGGTTTCGAAATTGGTGAAGCCCAAGGCCATGGCGGTGGCTATGCCCACCACAAACTTAAACCCACTCCACAACATCACTGTAAGAATCTTGATGATTACTTCCATACTAACGCTTTGAACTTTCTATGGCGGCTCTCACACTTCCATGTTTTTTGAGCAAAGCAGCAGCCATTTTCTCGCTAATGCCTAACTCATCCATCAACATTTTATTGCCTCGCTTAACTAACTTATGGTTACTCATTTTCATGTCCACCATCTTGTTGCCTTTTACACGCCCCAGCTTTATCATGAGCGAAGTGCTAATCATGTTTAATACCAGTTTTTGCGCGGTGCCAGATTTCATGCGTGTGCTGCCGGTTACAAATTCTGCTCCAACTACTACCTCCACTGGATACTTAGCGGTAGCTGCCAACTTTGAGCCTTTGTTGCAAGTGATGCAGCCAGTTTCGATACCCGCCTCGTTGGCTTTTTGTAGGCCGCCTATCACATAAGGTGTAGTGCCACTGGCCGCTATGCCAATTAAAAAGTCTTTGTCATTTATTTTATGCTTTTGCAGGTCGATCCAAGCCTGTTCTGCATTATCCTCTGCAAATTCTACTGCTTTGCGTATGGCTTTGTCGCCACCCGCAATAATACCCACCACCAAGTTAAATGGCACACCAAAAGTAGGTGGACATTCACTGGCATCTACTATGCCCAAGCGGCCACTAGTGCCTGCACCAATATAAAATAACCTTCCACCGGCTTTCATTTTTGCAAAGGCGGCATTTACCAATTTCTCTATTTTAGGGATGGCCTTTGCTACTGCGGCTGGAACACCTTGGTCTTGTTCATTGATGCCTCTAAGCAATTCTTTGGTGCTCATTTGCTCTAAATGGTTATACTTAGAACTTGCTTCGGTAGTTTTTATAAAATTCTTCTCTTTTTTCATGTATGTATCCTTCTTGCAAAACTTATATTTGCCCGCAACGTTTCCAAAGTTATGTCAAATAAATTCAATAAATGGCAGCCATTTATCTATGCACTGTTAGTATCAGTAGGTTTAATGCTAGGTATTTTTCTTAAGCCAAGCGGTTCGGTTCAAACCTATATTGGCGGAAGCGATAAATTTACCGAGTTACTAGGCATCATTAAGCAATCCTATGTAGACACTGTAGATACAGAAGCCCTCGAAGAAGAAACCTTAAACGAGATGCTCCATACCCTCGACCCACATTCGGTATATATTCCTGCTTCTGATTTAAAGGTTGCCAACGAGCAATTAGAAGGTAACTTCGAAGGAATAGGGGTTGAGTTTAATATCATAGATGATACCATCATGGTGGTAACCGCCCTCAATGGCGGTCCTGCGCAAGAGTTGGGCATTCAACCAGGAGATAGAATTGTGAAGGTAGATAGTGTTCAAGTAGCAGGAAATGGCATCACTTCAGAAAAAGTGTTTAAGTTGTTAAGAGGCAAGGGAGGCTCTAAGGTAATGGTGTACATATACAGACCTGGCAATAAAGAACTCATTCCATATAACATCACACGTGGCACCATTCCGATTTACAGCGTAGATGCCTGGCGCATGCTTAATAAAGAAACAGGTTATATTAAGGTGAGCAGATTCGCAGAAAATACGCATGAAGAATTCTTATCTGCCTTTAAAGAACTTCAATCACAAGACCTCAAAAACCTGATTTTAGATTTAAGAGGCAACCCAGGTGGGTATCTAAAAACAGCTATTGATTTAGTAGATGAGTTTTTGGATCAACCCAAACTAATAGTTTACACCCAAGGAAGAACTAAGCAGCGTGCTGATTATAGCTCAGACCGCCAGGGTGTATTTGAAAAAGGAAAGCTGATAGTATTAATAGATGAAGGTTCTGCCTCGGCCAGTGAGATTGTAAGTGGTGCTATACAAGATTGGGATAGAGGAATGGTCATTGGTCGCAGAAGTTTTGGCAAAGGCTTGGTACAAGAACCCTATGAGTTAAGCGATGGCTCTGCTTTAAGATTAACTGTTTCTAGGTATTACACCCCTAGCGGACGTTGCATTCAAAAAGACTATACAGATAAAGATAAATACGACCACGACCTTTATGAGCGCTATGCCAATGGCGAGTTAGAGCAAGAAGGTGCCCAAACCATATTTGATTCTACACCTTATTTTACCATGCGATTAAAGCGCCCAGTATTTGGTGGTGGTGGAATTTACCCTGACAAATTTGTACCCATTGATACCAGTTATAATTCTAAATTTTTAATGCAGGTTGTTTCTAAAGGTCTTATTGGCAAATTTGCCTATGAACATCTAGACGCAAACAGAAAAAGTATCACTGCCATCAAGGATATGAATGCCTTTGTGAATGGCTACCAAATAACAGATGCGATATACGAATCATTTATCAGTTTTGCAGTAAAAAGCGAGGTAAATCAACCAACAGCCATAGAACGTAAGCGCTCAGAAAAGTTTATAAAATTGCAAATCAAAGCCTTGGTGGCAAGACAAATCTGGCGTGATCAAGGCTTTTTTGCAGTGATTCAAACCGAAGACAAAGCAATAGCAGAGGCATTAAAACAGTTCTCCAAAAATCAAGCCTTGCTTTCTGTTTCGGGTAACTGAGCAGGCAGTTGAAATTGTAGGTATTTTATTTTCCTTCCTTTGGCACTAAACAAATTTTCGTAGTGGGTGCGTATGTTTTTTACATAAGCATCTACTGTTTCAGAATGGTGCACATCGGTTTCTTTTTGTAGCGGGTTGATCCGAAGCTGCTCAAACAACTCACAGGTGAAATCAAACAAACCATCATCATCCGTTTTAAAGTGCATGATGCCTTGTTCTTGAATAACCTCTTGGTAGATTTTTAAAAATCGGGTGTGTGTAAGCCTGTGTTTATCGTGACGGTCTTTTGGGAATGGGTCAGGAAAAGTAATCCATATTTCGCTTACCTCTCCCTTTTCAAAATGCTCTGCAAGCTTCTCAATAATCATCCTCACAAAAGCTACATTGGTGCGTTTGGCTTCTTTGGCTTTTTTTGCGCCTACCCACATGCGATTGCTTTTTAGGTCGATGCCAATAAAGTTCTTTTCTGGAAAAGCCTCAGACAATGCCACAGTGTATTCTCCTTTACCACAGCCTAACTCAAGCACAATGGGATGATTGTTTTTAAAATAGTCGCTATGCCATTTTCCTTTTAGATGTCTTGGAAAATCAAAGCAATTGTCGAACGAGAGAAACTCTGCAAATCTTCTTAATTTATCTTTACCCATTTGTATTAGGAGGCAGAAGTTTGAATATCTTCTTCTGCTGATTTAGTTCTTAATATTAAACTCATTAATGGTCCAGCCAAAATACTGGTTAACACAGCCATAATAACAATGGCCACAAATAATTTTTCTCCAATCAAACCTGTTTGAAGGGCAAGTAAGGCTAAGATAATTTCCATGGCTCCCCTTGCGTTCAAACCGAAACCAATAGCTAAACTTTCTCTATTATTTAAGCCGCCCAAGCGACCGCCAAGGTAAGCTCCGCCAATTTTTCCTGCCATGGCAATTACCAAAACAATACCAGTAATGCGCCAATCAAAATGCTCGAAAAAGTTGATTTTAAATCCGATCGAAACAAAGAAAAGTGGAGCAAAAATATTGGTCACAAATTGGTTTACGATATCTTTGGTTTTTTCGGTGACATATACTGAATCTCCAATGGCAATTCCAATAATAAAGGCTCCAAAAATCGCATGAAGCCCGATATATTCTGTGAATGCAGCACCTAAAAAAGCAAGTCCTAAAGACAAACTTAAGAAGCCTCCTGGCCAGCTGAAATTTTTAGAAGCCCATGGCAAACTTTTATTAATAAGAATCCTCCCTAAGGTGAGTATAAGTAAAGCATATGCGATGGTATAAAGCAAAGTAAAGAAAATGCTGTGGTCTGCATTGCCTTTAAGCATCCCCATAATCATCGAAAATAAAATCCAACCAATTAAGTCGTTAAACATAGCTGCGGCAATGATAATGCTGCCAATTTTAGTTTTAAACAAGCCTAAATCCATGAGTGTTCTGGCAATTACTGGTAAAGCAGAAATGGACATAGCTGTTCCAATAAAAAGTGCAAAGGCAATTTTATCTGCACTGTTTTTGCCAAATAAATTATAGCCATAATAAGCGGCTGCAAACCCAATACCAAGTGGAATAATAAGTCCTAATATACTGGTGGTAAATGCCGCTTTGCCTTGTTGCCGAATAAGCGATAAGTTTAACTCCATCCCAGCTACAAACAACAACATGATAATGGAGATATTGATAATCCCATTAAGAGCCAAAGACGCATTTTTATTATGGGTATAAACAACTTCTGAAACTTCAGGAAAGTATTGACCCAAAAGACTGGGTCCAAGAAATACACCGGCAATAAGTTCGCCTACTACCAGAGGCATCTTAAATTTACGAAAGAACTCCCCAAAAAGGCGTGCAATAATAAGCATTAGCCCAATGCTAAGCAGCAAACTGATGTTTTCATTGTGGCTAAGTACGGCCATTGCTTATTCTATATTTTTGGGATGAACAATTAATAAATTGCAAGGTAAGTCGGCTAAAGCATGCTCAATATCGTGCGGAAATACCCTATCGAGCAGATTCATGGGTTTATCTGGTGAGTTAACCACTAAAAGGTCGGCATTTTTAAGACGAGCATAATTAGAAATAACATAGCCTGGCTTACCTTCAATGCGTTTAGTAGTAATGCGCAAGCCACCGCAATCTGTGCAGCGAAGGATTTCTTCAAGTTTCTCATCCTCCTCTTTTAAAATTTGCTCTTTTCTTTCGTCGGCTTCGTTCTCTTTTAACTCTTCACTTCTAATTAAAGCCAATTTGCCTGGGTCTGATTCTTGAATAATGGTTAGATTGCCAGCCTCAAAGGCCCTAGCCAAATCAACGGCTACAGCAATTGTATTTTCTGTTTTTGGATGATCTGTGCCTTCTACCACCAAATGGCTAAATCCTTTAGGGTGTGTGCTTGGTTCGGTAAGCAATAACATGCTACATTTTACCTTTCTACTCAGCTGCCTAGAAATGTCACCCAAAACATATTTTAGTAAACTCTCTTTTTCTAGGGCACCAGCTACCAATAAGTCTAAGTCTAAACTTTGGCTAAGTGAAACAATGGTTTCAACTGGTTCGCCTTCTTCCCAAATCACTTGGTTAATGCCTTTATCAAGCTCAAAACGGTGCAATAAATGTTTTAAATACTGCTCTTCTTGTAAGCTCTTTTTTCCAACATGGATAAAGAACATCTGGGCACCAAATTTTTGATGCAGCAAACGTGCTTCTGCGAGTATCGCTTCACACCTTGGCGAAAAGGCAACGGCAATGCCAATCTTCGCAAAAGAATTTCCTTCTGTACGCATAATGCAAACTTAAGCCTTATTGGATAATTTCTGTGTAGGTAATCCATGATTTTACCTAAACTTGCAACATCAATATTATGGATAAAGCAATCTTACTAGAAGCCTATGCCCACATGTGTTCTGTGAGTGCCATGGCAGAAATATACGATGCCAATAGGCCTATTGCCAAATATGTTCACTCCACCAGTAGAGGTCACGAAGCCATTCAACTAGCTGTGGGTATGCAACTTACTGGCGACGATTATGCTGCACCTTACTATCGTGACGAAAGTATGCTGCTGGGTATGGGAATGAGTCCATTTGAATTGATGCTCCAGCTTTTAGGCAAAGCAGAAGATCCTTTTTCGGGAGGTAGAACCTATTATAGCCATCCTAACTTAAAAAGAGAAGGTTTTGTTAAAATGCTGCACTCTAGCTCGGCAACAGGCATGCAAGCGATTCCTGCAACAGGTATGGCTCATGGTATTTCCTACCTAGAAAGCCAAGGACTTTTAGACAGTGAAGAGCGTCCGGTAGTGGTTTGTAGTTTGGGTGATGGCTCTGTAACTGAAGGCGAAGTAGCAGAGGCTTTTCAAATGGCTATCCTAAAAAAATTACCCATCTTTTACCTTATTCAAGATAACGATTGGGGCATTAGTGCCAGTGGTGCAGAAATGCGTGCCATGGATGCCTACGAGTATGCTGCAGGCTTTAAGGGATTACAAAGGTTAAGAGTAGATGGTAGTGATTTTGTGAAATCTTGGACTGCCGTTTTGCAATGTATTGATTATGTACGCGAGCATCGCGCTCCAATATTACTTCATGCTAAAGTGCCATTGTTAGGCCATCACACCAGTGGAGTTCGAAAAGAATGGTACCGCACAGATGAAGACATGGCTAAACATCTGAAGGATGATCCATTTCCTAAACTTAGAAAATACTTGCTAGAAGTGGGCATTCCAGAGGCTGAATTAAGAGAAATTGAAGACATCCAAAAAGATAAAGTAGCTCAACAGTTTAAACAAGCTGTAAACTCACCAGACCCAGCGCCAGAAACCGCCCTCGACCACGTGTATGCACCTAGTGGTGCTACAGAAGAGGTGGGCAATAGAAAGCCAGAAGGCAAAGAGCCTGTAGTGATGGTAGATGCTGCCTTGCATGCGGTAGATGAGCTAATGGCCAAACATCCTGAGTGTTTGTTTTATGGCCAAGATGTGGGTGCCAGACTTGGGGGTGTGTTTAGAGAAGCGGCCACCTTGGCCCAGAAATATGGCGATAACCGCGTGTTTAATACCCCCATTCAAGAAGCATATATTATTGGTTCAACCACTGGCATGAGCGCAGTGGGTGCCAAGCCTATTGTAGAGATACAATTTGCCGATTATGTTTGGACAGGTATGAACCAATTGGTGTGTGAAATCACTAAATCTAATTACCTCACTATGGGCAAATATCCAGTAAGTGCCGTAATTAGAATTCCAATTGGCGCATATGGCGGGGGTGGTCCATATCATAGTGGTAGTATCGAGTCAACCTTATTAACATTAAAGGGCATCAAGATTGCTTATCCAAGCAATGCTGCCGATATGAAAGGCTTAATGAAAGCAGCCTACTATGATGGCAATCCTTGTATTATGTTGGAGCATAAAGGCCTTTATTGGAGTAAAAATCCTGGGACAGAATTGGCTAGATGCGTAGAACCAGACGAGGAGTATATTCTTCCCTTTGGCAAGGCCAATAAGGTTTTAGAAGCCAGCCAAGATGCAATAGATAACGGCGAAAGCTGTGTGGTAGTAACTTATGGCATGGGCGTTTATTGGGCCTTGGCTGCCGCTAAACAACATGCTGGTAAAGTAGAAGTATTAGACTTAAGAACGCTTCAGCCACTGGATGAAGAAACCATCATGGCCTCGGTAAAAACCCATGGCAAATGTTTGGTATTAACAGAAGAGCCTTTGCTAAACTCCTTTGCAGAAAGCTTGGCAGCAAGAATTATGCAACAATGTTTCACTTCATTAGACGCTCCCGTAGCCACATTAGGCGCTAAGAACGTGCCTGCTATTCCACTCAATATGGGCTTAGAAGCAGAGATATTGCCTAATGCAGAAAAGGTGTCGGCCGCTTTGGGGAGTTTGTTAGAGAGTTAAAGCTTTTTTTGAGTCAACTTGGTGCTATCAAATAGGAGTTAATTTAAAAAAAAGTATAAATTTGAGTTACACTTTAAAATATGGATACTAAAATTATTAACATAAATCCTGAAATCTTAGGTGGAACACCGGTCTTTAGTGGCACTAGAGTACCTATTAAAAACCTATTTGATTATCTAGAAACTGGTGAGACGATAGAAGACTTTTTGAATGATTTTGAAGGTGTGAGAAAAGACCAAGTTGTGAAAGTTTTAGAAATGTCCCAAAAACTTATTGAAAACGCTTCAAATACGCTAAATGAAAATTTTGCTTGATGAATGTATTACTAAACGACTCAAATTGCACTTGAAAGATTTTGAGGTTTTTAGTGTGCATGAATTAAATTTAAGTGGAATTAAGAATGGTAAATTAATGGCATATTGTTCTGAGAATAATTTTAATATTTTATTGACCATTGATAAAAACCTAATGTTTCAACAAAACCTAGAGAAATACAAGGTTTCAATAGTTGTGCTGAATTCTAAGACTAGTAAAATAGAGGAATTAATTACCTTTCTGCCAAATTTTATAAGTAAAGTTTCTTCATTCGAAGAACATCAAGCATACCTAATAGAAAAGTAGAGTATTACTTACTGAAAAATTAGGATTAGTTTTAGAAATTGAGGAACTACCTATTGTTAGACATTTTTCATGTGTAAGTTGGCTAACACTTTATAATTGCCTTTAGAATCTATTGATTGATTTGAAATTAATATAGACTGCTCATGAAAAAGTTATTTCTGATTTTATTAATTTCACCCATATTACTAAGTGCCCAAATCATTCCAAATTTAAAAGCCCCTTATTGGGAGCCAGCTAAAGAGTTTTATATAGATACTGGATATTTCCATCAAGGTTATTTGGAGGTTAATTCCTACAGAAGCGATAACGACAACAATCTTTTTCTGTACAATGTTCAATATTGGCAAACTGAGAACGGTAAGTTTAATAAAATTGTAAGTATTTCAACTACACCAGAAAAGTACTTTTATTCCGAAAGACATTTTAAATTTATTGGGGATAGGCCGTTTGTAATTGAAGAGTATAAGAAGGAAAATGAGAAATCAATGATTAAATTGGATAGTAAGGATTCTCTTGTATTTAAAAATAATTTAATTATTATAAAACATAAAAACATAGGTAGAAAATATAACTATGAAAGGCTATATCAATATGATTCAATAATGGGACTTATTTCTACTTCCGTAAGATTAAAAGAAAAACTACCTGAAGAGGTTAATAACAATTACTTTAAAGTAATTTCATTCTACATGCCAAATTTCCCAGCCATTGTGTACGAATATAAACTTTCTAAAAAAGGACAATTTCTAGATAAAAAGACATTTCATTATTATGATTCCTTTGGAAGAATTACTGCTTCTTTAGATTCAATAGTAGATGAAGATTCAATGCGATTGCTAGGTTCAACTCAAGCATTTTATCAAGGCAATACAGCCCTTATTGACTCGATAATTTTTAATAATACCTTGAATAATCTAGTATTAACTTATAGAATTGAATATGATGCTTGTAATAAAGTTTCAAAAGTTTTTAAATTCTGTAAAACTGGCTCGCAACCAATTAAATTAGTAGAAAGATTTGATGTTAAAGTTATAAAGCCCTCAGTTTATAAATCGATTTTGAAAGTGAAAGAAGTTAATATTTCTAACACCCATCAAAATCCTAAAAAGAAAACTAAGTCGAGGAAAACTAAAAGATAGTTCCCTCAAGTTTAATGCTCCTAGGTTTCGGGTTGACCCAACCTGTTTTACTACAAAATTTAAACAATCACTTTTGCCGTTGCTGTAAATTTCCTTTTTCAGGTGAGAAAAGTATCGATATCTTTGTGATATCATTTTAATATCATATGAAAAACGAAATTTCTTTTAAGGCTAGCAAGGGAATTACCATTTTACTGGCCTTACTGTTAACCATGGCTGCCTGTGTGGCTTTATTGGTTTCAAAAATTCTTGTTGTTCCAATTGTTTTGCTGGTTATTGTATTTACCATGATGGCGGGATTCTTTATCAATAACCCAAATGAGGCTACGGTGCTGGTTTTCTTTGGTGAATACAAAGGCACTGCAAAAGAAAACGGCTTCTTTTGGGTGAACCCGTTTATGACAAAGACTAAGATTTCTTTACGTGCAAGAAACCTAGATTCGCAACCCATCAAGGTAAATGATAAATTGGGAAACCCTATCATGATTGGGATTGTGTTGGTATGGAAAGTAGCCGATACTTTTAAGGCAGCTTTTGAGGTAAACGACTATGAGAGCTTTGTAAAAATTCAGAGCGAAGCTGCCATTCGTAAACTTGCTGGAACCTACCCTTACGATAATTTTGACGATGCTCAAGAGGAAGTTTCATTGCGCTCTGGTAATGCAGAAGTACATGAAGAACTTGTCATAGAGCTCACTGAACGTTTAGCCATTGCAGGAATAGAAGTGCTAGAGGCCAGAATTAGTAACTTAGCCTACGCCCAAGAGATTGCAGGAGCCATGTTGCAGCGCCAACAAGCCACTGCCATTGTTGCTGCTAGGGTTAAAATTGTAGAAGGCGCTGTGGGAATGGTAGATTTGGCTTTAAAATCCTTATCGCAAAAACAAATTATCGAATTAGATGACGATAAAAAGGCAGCCATGGTTAGCAATTTAATGGTCGTATTGTGTTCAGATAAAGCTGCCAATCCGGTAATAAACACAGGAACTTTGAACTAGTGTAAGCTTACATGGCAGAACAAGAAAAAAAACCATTTGCCCTGCGACTTCGCAAAGAGATGATGGAAGCCTTAGAAAAATGGGCTGCCGATGAATTTAGAAGTACGCATGGGCAAATTGAATATATCTTAGATAAAGCCCTCAAGGAGGCCAAAAGAGTAAAGAAGGAAAAGTAGCATTTTATTTCCTCACACTCTTGGCGATGCTTGCAGAAAAGTGCAAATTTGCCCTTTCATTTTAAGCAAACATGAGTCAGATGCAACCCGTAGGAAATCTCGCTACCTTAGAACAAGCCACACAGTTAGGATTACGCCCCGAAGAGTTCGAAAAAATCAAAGAAATTTTGGGCAGAACCCCCACTTTCACAGAAATGAGTGTGTACAGTGTAATGTGGAGCGAGCATTGTTCTTACAAAAACTCCATCGTTTGGCTCAAGACCCTGCCTAAAGACGGCGAGAAAATGCTAGCCAAAGCCGGTGAAGAAAATGCTGGTCTTATTGATATAGGCGACGGATTGGCCTGCTGCTTTAAAATTGAAAGTCATAATCATCCAAGCGCTATCGAACCTTACCAAGGTGCGGCAACCGGCGTAGGTGGCATTAACCGCGATATATTTTCGATGGGTGCTCGTCCTATTGCCCAAATGAACTCTTTGCGTTTTGGTAATATAGAAAATGAGCGTACCAAGTGGTTAGTAAAAGGAGTGGTTAAAGGCATCGGGAATTATGGCAATGCTTTTGGTATCCCAACGGTGGGCGGCGAAGTTTATTTTGACGATTGCTACCAAATCAATCCCCTAGTAAATGCCATGAGTGTGGGCATTGCCAAAGTAGGCAAAACCGTTTCGGCCATTGCAGAGGGCGTGGGTAATCCGGTATATATTTATGGTTCTGCTACAGGGAAAGACGGAATTCATGGCGCTGCTTTTGCCTCTAAAGACATTACCGAAGACTCGGCTAAAGACCTTCCATCGGTACAGGTGGGCGACCCTTTCTGGGAAAAATTAATCTTAGAAGCTACCATGGAATTGCTAGAAACCACCGATGCAGTAGTAGGCATGCAAGACATGGGTGCAGCAGGTATTACTTGCTCTACCAGCGAAATGAGCGCCAAAAGCGGCACAGGCATGAAAGTTTGGTTGGATAAAGTGCCCATGCGCCAAGCGGGCATGAAAGACTGGGAAGTATTGCTTTCTGAAAGTCAGGAACGCATGTTGGTAATTGTGCATAAAGGAAAAGAAGCTGAGGTAGAGAAAATATTCAAGAAATGGGATTTAACTTATGCCGTGATTGGTGAGGTTACAGATACAGGTCGCGTACAATATTTCATGGATGGCGAATTACGTGCGGATATTCCTGGCGAAAGCTTGGTACTAGGCGGCGGCGCTCCAGTTTACCATAGAGAATACAAAGAGCCGCGCTACTTTGAGGAAATCAAAAAATTCGATTTGAACCAAATTTCTGATATAGAATTATCGGCAGCTCCAACCATTGCCAAAGCTTTGGTTGCACATCCAAACATTGCCAGCAAGCGTTGGGTGTATAACCAATACGATAGCATGGTGGGAACGGTTAATCAAACTACCAATGCACCAAGTGATGCGGCTGTGGTTAAGGTAAAAGGCAGTAACCGTAGCATTGCTATGACAGTTGATTGCAATAGCCGTTTTGTTTATGCCGATCCTTTTAAAGGTGCAATGATTGCCGTTGCCGAAGCCGCCAGGAACTTAGTATGCAGCGGTGCAGAACCAGCAGGTGTAACCAATTGCCTAAATTTTGGTAACCCGTATAATCCAGAAGTATATTATCAGTTTGTATACGCCATCAAAGGCATGGGCGAGGCTTGTAAAAAGTTTGATACGCCTGTTACGGGTGGTAATGTGAGCTTCTACAACCAAAGTTCAGATGACAATGCGGTTTTTCCAACACCTACTATTGGTATGGTGGGGGTACTGCCAAAAGGCGCCAAACATATGACTTTAGACTTTAAGCAAGCAGGCGATGTGATTTTGATGTTGGGTCAAACCCAAAACGATTTGGGCTGCTCCCATTACTTAGCACATTACCTTAAGGTGGCGCAATCTCCTGCCCCTTGGTTTGATTTAGACCAAGAGTATAACATGCAACAAGCAGTGTTAAAACTTATTGGTAGCGGTTTGATCCAAAGCGCCCATGATGTAAGCGAAGGTGGATTATTTACTTGTTTATTAGAATCTGCTTTTCATCGCAACCTTGGTTTTGATATTACCCAAACTGCTGCTAGCAGGGTAGATGCCTTTTTGTTTGGTGAGGCACAAGGCAGGGTAGTGGTGAGTGTAAAACCAGAAAATGTTGCCGCCGTAGAAGGGTTATTGAACAGCTTTAACACCAATTTTGAAAAATTGGGAAATGTAACTAAAGGTGGGTTAAAGGTGAA
>CAYUDC010000034.1:0-21160 GCA_964443415.1 uncultured Chitinophaga sp.
AAAATAACCGCTTCAATAGCCTTTTCTGGTTCTATATTGTCAGGCATTTCGTAAGGGTCCCATTGAGAAACCTCTAGATCGATTCCCTTATTTTTATGAAACAAAAGTTTAACACCAAACCAAAACAAACTTTCGATGGTTCTGAGGGAGGTGGTACCTACTGGAATAATGGGCTGTTTGTTGGCGAGGGCTTTTTGAATTTCTCTTAAAGTAGACAAGTTTACATAAATCAATTCTTTATGCATTTCATGGTCTTCCATCCTAGAAGCCTTTACAGGTTTAAATGTACCTGCACCCACATGTAGGGTTAATTCTTGGATATTGATGCCCTTTAACTTGAGTTTTTCGAGCAGGGCTGGAGTAAAGTGCAATCCAGCGGTTGGGGCTGCTACCGAGCCTTCTACCTTAGAATAAGTGGTTTGATATTGTTCTTCATCCGAAACCTCGGTTTCTCTATTTAAGTAAGGGGGGATGGGTAAAATTCCTCCAAATTCTAAAAGCTTACCAAAACTGATACTTTGAGCATTCCAAGAAAAATCCACCTCAAATCCGTTTTGCGCTGGACCAATAAGTTTGGCTTGCAGGGTAACTGTGTTTCCTGCGATCTTAATTTCTTTTAATAACAACTTGTTTTTCCAGCGCTTTAAATTTCCTATCATGCAAATCCAGCGGCAGGCACCATAACTATTAAAAGTTTGCTCATATTGGCCATTGGCAGGCTCTAGACAAAACACTTCGATATTTGCACCCGAATCCTTTTTAAATAAAATTCGGGCATGAATTACTTTGGTGTTATTTATTAATAAAAGACTATTCGTAGGAATTAAATTTTCGATATCAGAAAATTGATAATCTCTAATTCCCCCTTGCTGATAGACTAATAGTTTGCTTTGGTCTCTTGCAGGTAATGGGTGTTTAGCAATTTTTTCTTGCGGTAATTCGTACCCGAATTGTTCTATAGATAGGTCTTTAGGATGCATTATTTGCCGGTAAAGTTTGGTTTGCGTTTTTCTACAAACGCATTCATACCTTCTTTTTGGTCTTCAGAAGCAAAACACATGTAGAAATTCTTTCGTTCGAAGAACAATCCTTCCTGTAAATTTGTTTCAAACGCTTTATTCACACTTTCTTTTGCCAACCTGGTGGCAACCGGACTCATGGCGCACACCTCCGAAGCCAACTTAACTGCTTCATCTAAATAAACCTCCTCTGGCACCACACGGTTTATTAAACCAGATTTAAGCGCTTCTTCGGCCGAAATAAATTTTCCGGTTAGCACCATTTCCATGGCCAAGGCTTTACCTACGGCTCTGGTAAGTCTTTGGGTGCCGCCAGCACCAGGCATAATGCCTATTTTTATTTCTGGTTGTCCAAACTTTGCCGATTCTGAGGCAACAATCATGTCGCAGGTCATGGCCAACTCGCAACCACCGCCTAAGGCAAAGCCAGAAACAGCAGCAATTACAGGCTTTTTGGTTTTTCTAATTTGATCCCAAGTCTCAAACTGGTCTATTTTTAATAAATCGATGGCCGTTTTACTTTCCATTTGCTTGATATCTGCGCCCGCAGCAAAAGCTTGTTGATTACCTGTAATGATAATACAGCGCACATTTTCATCTTCATCTAAGGTTTGCAAGGCGCTTTTTAACTCCAACATTAATTGTAAGTTTAAGGCATTCAGCTCCTTCGGGCGATTCAGTCTAACTAAGGCTATTTGTGGGGCAAATTGTGGCTCTACTAAGATAAATTCGTAGTTCATTTGATTTAAAGTTTGGGTCAGCAAAAAAAAATAAAATTTAGTAATAACCTATAAAGCCTTTATTTTTGGGGAAAGAATTGAGAAAAGGAGAAACATTTTTATCAAAGTTTATAAAAAGTGTTGCATTTGAATAAAAAAGCTAGATATTTGCACTCCTTTTGAGAAAATAAATGTCATGAGAGTTTGTGATTTAACTGGTAAGCGCCCGATGGTGGGTAATAATGTGTCTCACTCTAATCGTAAGACCAAACGCAGATTTTACCCAAATTTGCAGGAAAAGAAATTCTTTATCCCTGAAGAGAATCGTTGGATCACCCTGAAAGTTTCAGGTAAGGCCATCAAGACCATCAACAAGAAGGGTATAACTGCTGTATTAAACGATTATATTCGTAACGGCAAAATCTAAGGAGGAATTAAGAAATGGCAAAAAAAGGTAACAGAATCCAAGTGATTATGGAGTGCACCGAGCACAAAAACAGTGGTTTGCCTGGTACATCCAGATACATTACTACTAAGAATCGTAAAAATACTACTGAGCGTTTAGAGCTTAAGAAGTATAACCCGATTATGAAAAAAGTAACCGTTCACAAAGAAATTAAATAATAAGTCATGGCTAAGAAGGTAGTTGCTACATTAAAAACCGGAGCAGGTAAAGACTTTGCTAAGGTTTACAAAGCGGTTAAGAACGAAAAAGGTTCTTACTCATTCAAATCTGAAATCGTTCCTAACGATAAAGTAAAAGATTATTTCAAAAAATAGTTTTTGATATTGAAAACATTCAAAAGCATTCTGTTCTCCAGAGTGCTTTTTTTGTTTATAATGCACTCAAATTATGGGAATTTTTAGTTTCTTCAGCAAAGAGAAAAAAGAGAAGCTCGATCAGGGCCTCGAGAAAACCAAAACCAGCTTGTTTGATAAAATCAGCAAAGCCTTGGTGGGAAAAAGTGCCATTGACGACGACTTCCTAGATAGCCTCGAAGAAATTCTGGTAAGCAGCGATGTAGGTATTGAAACTACCTTGCGCATTATTGAGCGTTTACAAGCGCGCGTGGCAAAAGACAAATATGTAGGCGTAAGCGAACTAAATGGTTTACTAAAGGATGAGATTGGCAAATTGTTAGACGAAAATAAATCTGATATCCCAACAGATTTTTCTGATTTAAAAGGTAATAAGCCCTATGTAGTTATGGTGGTGGGCGTTAATGGGGTAGGTAAAACTACTACCATTGGAAAAATGGCCAATCAATATAAAAAGGCCGGGAAAAAGGTGGTATTGGGCGCTGGCGACACCTTTAGAGCAGCAGCTGTTGAACAGCTTAAGATTTGGGGTGCACGAAATGAGGTGAATGTAATTTCTCATGGCATGAATACAGACCCCGCTTCGGTGGCTTTTGATACCGTTAAATATGCGGTTGAAAATAATTTGGATGTAGCCATTATAGATACCGCTGGAAGGCTTCACAATAAAATTGGCTTAATGAACGAGCTAAGTAAAATTAAAAGGGTGATGCAAAAGGTAAGTGAAAATGCGCCCCATGAGATTTTATTGGTGTTGGATGCAAGCACTGGCCAAAACGCCTTTGAGCAAGCCAAGCAATTTACCGCGGCTACAGAAGTAAATGCGCTAGCACTCACAAAGCTAGACGGTACGGCAAAAGGTGGTGTAGTGATTGGAGTGGCCGATCAGTTTAAAATTCCAGTTAAGTATATTGGCGTAGGAGAAGGCATAGAAGACCTTCAATTATTTGATAAGAAAGAATTTGTAGACTCACTGTTCAAAAGTTAAACATGAAAACTAAGTCGCTAAAAAAAGATAAGGTAAATATTATCACCCTGGGGTGCTCTAAGAATATTGTAGATAGTGAAGAATTGTATTCGCAACTAAAGGCCAATGATTTTGAGGTAGAGCATGAGTCGGAAGAGGATGATGCCAATATTGTGATTATTAATACTTGTGGTTTTATTGACAATGCCAAAGAAGAAAGCATCAACACCATTATTCGTTGGGCAGAAGCTAAACAAGCGGGTGAAATAGAAAAGTTGTATGTTACAGGTTGCCTGTCTCAGCGCTATAAACCAGATTTAGAAAAGGAAATTCCAGAAGTAGATCAATATTTTGGTACCACGCATTTGCCACAACTACTTAAAACGGTGGGGGCAGATTATAAATATGAGTTGGTTGGCGAGCGTTTAATTACCACTCCTTCTCATTACGCTTACCTTAAAATTTCGGAAGGTTGCGACAGGCCATGTTCGTTTTGTGCTATTCCCATTATGCGCGGTAAACACGTAAGTAAAAGCTTCGAACAAATAGAGGCAGAGGTGAGAGGTTTGGTGAAAAAGGGTACTAAAGAGTTTTTATTGATAGCCCAAGATAGCACCTTTTATGGCTTAGACCTTTATGGCGAAAGAAAATTAGCTGAGTTGCTTACACGTATTTCTGATATCGAAGGGGTAGAATGGATTCGTTTGCATTATGCTTACCCATCTCAATTCCCGCTAGATGCATTAGAAGTAATGGCTCAGAGAGATAACATCTGCAAGTACATTGATATTCCATTGCAGCATGTGAGTGATAATATGCTCAAAATTATGCGTCGTGGAATTACCCGAAAGCGTACGGAAGATTTGGTGAAAACAATTAGAGAGAAAGTGCCAGGAATTGCCATCAGAACTACTTTGATTGCAGGACATCCAGGAGAAACCGAACAAGATTTTTTAGATTTATGCGATTTTGTTCGTGCTATGAGGTTTGAGCGTCTTGGAATATTTACCTACAGCCACGAAGAAGGCACGCATGCGGGTACTTTAGCAGATGATGTACCAGCTGAAGTAAAAGAAGAACGCGCGGCCATGATTATGGATATTCAGCAAAGCATCAGTGCCGAAATTAATAAAGAAAGAGTGGGTAAAACGTATAAGGTTTTATTTGACCGAAAAGAAGGTGGATACTATATCGGAAGAACCCAATTTGATAGCCCAGAGGTAGACAATGAAGTATTGGTAAATGCCAAAGACACTTATATTAGAATTGGTGATTTTGCCAATGTGTTGATTGAGTCGGCTGAGGATTTCGACTTATATGGAAAAGTAATCACCGAGTAAATGCTTCAATTGCAAGAAAAAGTTCAATTACCCTATGCTGGCCTGATTCCGCCTATGGTAGCTGATTATCTTAGTCGCGATGAATTTTTGGCCACACAGGTAAGTGCTTGGTTTGAACCAAAGGCGTTTGAAAGTATCCTTCAAAATCGTTCGTTTAGCGCTCAACAGCGAGCAATTTTGGTTCAAACCGTAAAAGAAAAATATGCTAGTTTAGGTTTGATTGCCCACAAAACGGCGAAGCAACAGATTGAAAAGCTTGCCTTAGAAAATTGCTTTACTATTACCACAGGGCACCAATTAAGTTTGTTTGGAGGAACCTATTTTATGGCGTTTAAAATTTTAACGGCCATAAAACTTACCAGAGAATTAAAGCTTCAATTTCCAGAAAAAGAGTTTGTGCCCATTCTTTGGTTAGCTTCAGAAGACCACGATTTTGAAGAGATTAAATCTACTTGGTGGCAGGAGCAGTTTCTTACTTGGGAATTGGATAGTAAGGAGCAGCCAACAGGCAGTTTAGCTATAGAAACACTTAAGCCAGTGCTTGAGCAATTGTTGGCCGACTTAGAAAAAATGGGAGGCATAGGGATTAATTTACGGCAATGGTTAAGCAAGGCCTATGATGGTACACAAACCTTAGCAGAAGCCTCTATTACCTATTACCATCATGTTTTTGCAGAGGAAGGTTTGATTGTATTAGATGCCAATCATGCCCAATTAAAAGCGGCATTGGTGCCAGTGATAAAGAAAGATCTTTTTTCGGAAGATTTTTATACGGCTCAATTGCAAAGTGATAGAAGATTATCTGAGCGTTATAAGCTTCAAATAAAAGCAAGAAACGGTAATTTCTTTTACCTGCATGAAGTGCATGGTAGAAAAATGCTCAAAAAACAAAAGAAAGGTTTTGCCTTGGCAGATACCGACATTTATTTTGGATTGGACGAACTTTCTAAATTGATAGAGACAAACCCAGAAAGATTTAGTCCGAATGTAAATGTAAGACCAGTTTACCAGGAATTAATTTTGCCTAACTTGGCCTACATTGGTGGCCCCGCCGAAGTTGCCTATTGGCTGCAATTGAAGCCCATTTTTGCGTCCGCCGAAGTTAATTTCCCTTTATTGTGTTTGCGTTTCATGGGCTTGCTGATGCCCGATGGAATGTCTAAAAAGTTAGCAAAGTATTCATTGGGAGTAAAAGATATGTTAGGGAGTGAAAAGGAGGTAAGCGAGCGTTACTTGAAGCAGCGACATCCCTTTGATTATGCAGCCAATCAACAAGTGATTTTGGATACCTATCAGTCTATTTACGATAGTATTAAACACAAAGATCCAACCTTGGCAAAGGAATATTTAAAGATGAAACTAGCGGCTAAAAAGGCATTGAACAGTCAAAAAAGTGCGTATAAAAAAGCCGTTAAATTGGGAGAAGAGCAACAGATAGAAAGTGTATTAAAAACTAGGAAATTATTGTATCCAAATGGGGTCTTACAAGAGCGCATCAGCACTTTCCTAAGTTTGCAATTAAAGGTTGGGTCGACCCTACACGCTGATTTGTTAACGATAATTGAACCTTACAGCCCAGGTTTTCATTTGCTTAAAAGCTAATCCCTTGTTTAAGTTGGGAGTAGGTTAGGTGCCACAACACAATTCCGCCACAAACAGCTACATTGAGCGAATGTTTTGTGCCAAATTGCGGAATTTCTATGCTGGCATCACAAAGGTCAATTAAGGATTGTTGAACACCTTCTACTTCATTACCTAAAATAATAGCAATAGGTTCCTGGCCCAGGTAATCAAATTCGTGCAAGGGGATGCTGTTTTGGGTTTGTTCGATGGCGTATATTTTATAGCCTTGTGTTTTTAAGGTTTGAACCACTTCGATGGCGTCTGGAAAATGTTCCCAGTTAACAGAATCGGTGGCACCCAGGGCTGTTTTTAGAATTTCTTTATTGGGAGGTACGGGAGAATAGCCAGTTAAAAAGATTTTTTGAATTCTAAAGGCATCTGCACTTCTAAAAATAGAACCAATATTTAAGCCACTTCGCACCTGATCTATGATAATGGTAATAGGACTTTTAACCGCGTCGTTAAAGTCGCTTTTGCTAAGTCTATTTAGGGAGTTTAAAGATAATTTTGTATCTGACATTAAGAATTTGATTATGAATGGAAGGTTTCAGTTATTAAGTGGTAGAGAATAGGGTTTAACTATTTATTTACTTTGTACGAGAATGAAAATACTATATATTTGTTGCAAATTAATGACTATGAAGCTCTTTACAAATTTCAGTAGAATGAATCAATTTATTTTGTTTATTCTGCTAGTTTCTATTGGGAATGTTGCTTTTTCTCAAGAGTCACCTAAAAGATTATCTGCCAGCATGGCCTTAGGAATGCCAGTTACATTTTTCTCTGTAAAATCTAAGTTTGTTGGATTATACACAGGAGCTGTGCGTTACTCTTTTAATAAAAATTGGTCATTGGAGGCTAAGCTTACCTCCAACACTTTTTATAACAGTACTGGTAATCCGCCTAAGACAACCTTAGATGGAACCACTTCTGATGTACTAAGCTATCGTTCTCAGGTTTATGGTTTTAATGGTATAGCTTATTACAATTTGCAAAAATTATTTGGTTTAGACAGAAAATCCCAAAATCGTTGGTTGCCATTTGTAAATTTTGGAGCGGGTATCAATTATTATAAGCCAACTATTCGTTATGTTAACGGCGGAGGTTGGAGTTTAGATAAATTTGGAAAACCATATAGAGACTGGCAGGTAGGTTTAGGTACACGTTATTATTTAAATGCAAATTTAGATATGTATGGTGGTGTTGAATACCATACAGCAGAAACTTACTACTTAGATGGATTAAGGGAAGCTGTAAATCCTAAATTGGATCAATACCTCAATTTTTATGTTGGAGTTTCGGTGAAATTAGGCGCCAAGCCTTGGAACAATCTTATTGATTGGAGTAAGAAAAATATGGAAGAGCCAAATGAGCCAATTCCAAATTATGCCAAATGGGGTTTGGATGTTACTGCTGGAGTGCCTTATTTAATTTCTCCAGTTGGTGGTTATAAGATTACAGGAATGATGGGTGTTGGTTTAAGACGTTCATTTACTAAATCAATAGGTTTATCACTTAATTATCATACAGGTACCTTTAAAGGAGGCAATGAATCTGCCAACGGTATTGTGTATGGTAGGCCAGATTATATCAAATCTTACGAAACCTCTATGAGCCAGGTAACTGGTAGAATTCACTTTAACTTGAGGAACCTTGCAAAGGAACCATTTGGAAGAAGAGATTGGAATCATTTTGGATCACTTGGTATAGGCTATGTGCTTGCAAACGGCACTGCTAGTTTTGCAAACGGGGTGAACACAGACGATATCAAACTATATTTATCACCTGGAATTCAAAACATTGTTTTGGGTTACGAAGCCAGAAAATACCTTACCAATATGTTTGATTTAATCATTGGAATGGATTTTAGCTACAATCAATCAAAATATTTGGATCAGGCTTATGATAAAGCAAACCTTAATAGTCATTTGTATTTCCATACAGGTTTAACCTATAAGATTGGTGCTTCAAAAACCAAACAACACATCGATTGGTCTCATACCACTTACAATAACTTTAAGGATAGGAAGAAAATTATGCCTAAACTTCCTGTGATTGAGAAGCCAATTGTTGATACCGCATCGAAAGCCGTAGTTGAGCCTGAAATTAAAGAAGAGCCTAAGGCAGAACCAGTAGTTGAGCCAACTCCGGAACCAGTTCCTGCACCAGTTGAACCAAAGGCAGAGCCTGCACCAGCACCAAAAGTGGAACCTACGCCTGCACCAGCTCCAAAAGTAGCACCAGCACCGGCACCAAAAGTTACACCAGCACCGGTTGCCCCAGCACCAGCAGCTAGTAATTCTAATGAAGTAGCTCCGCCGATGCATAAGTACAATGTGGTGGTAGCTTGTTACAGCATTAACAAGTTAAATATTGCGAAGATTAACCAGAAGAAAATGGAAAATAGAGGGTATACCACCAATATTTTCAGAACTTCAATGAAATCTAAATTGTTGAGGTTGTCTATATTATCTACTGACGACAAGGAGGAGGCCATGAGGATGGCACGCAAAGCAAGAAAAGAAATTGATCCGTACACTTGGATTTATATTTATAATGCTCAGTAATCGTAAATAGCAGTCAGTAAAAAAAATTAGTAAGTTCTCATATTTTGGAGTTATATTGGCAACATAAAAGGCCAAGTCCAAAATATGAGAACTTTTCTTATTCTAACTGTTTGTACATTTGTTTTTGCTTCTGAGGCATTTGCTCAAAATAAGCCTATTAAAACGGGTGAGCAAAAAACTATGGAAAAATTATCTTCTCCAGACATGACCCCAATTTATGGAGGTACTGCCACCCCAGAGCAAGCTAAAGAGAAGGCAAAAGATACCATGAATATCATTCCTCCTTCTGAGTATAGTAGGTTTTCTTTTGGCGCTAACTATGGTGCCTCTTTTTACTTGGGAGATTTACCTGCCGACGCTTTATACCCAGGATTTGGTGGATATGCAAAATATTCATTTAGCCATGTATTAGGCTTTAGGGCTCAATACTTGCATGGGAAATTTTCAGGTAGGCAAACAGATGATTATAAAAATGCTTGGTTTACTACCCGAGTAAACACTTTCAATTTACAGATGATCATTAATATGGGAAGTGTTGATTTTAGAAAGAGCTTTCCGAGAGATAATTTTTATTTTGGGGCAGGTGCTAGTTTGCAAATGTTTAATGCTAGGAGGGATAATCCTGAAGATACAAATAAAGCGATAACCTTGGCATCTAATTTCAATGCATTTTCAATTCCAATTTCTTTTGGATATAAGCGTAAAATCTCTAAGAACTTCGATTTTGGCTTAGAATTTAACTACCAAATAAACACCTCAGACAACTTAGATTTAATTGATGGTTACGGCTCTGCACCAGATGGAAATGGATTTTTTCTTGCTACTGTAACCTATAATTTAACCTCTGCTAAAAAACCTAAACATATTGATTGGTATAATCCAATAGATAAAATTTACAGAGACTTAGAGAAGTCAAAAGAGGAATTAGAAGCCATGAAAAAGGATGATGACAAGGATGGCATTCCGAATAATTTGGATCAAGAACCTAATACCAAAGAAGGGTATAAAGTAGATAGTAAAGGCGTTACTTTGGATAGTGATGGTGATGGCATTCCAGATTCTGAGGATAAAGATCCTTATGGCTTTAGTCAGGCGCTTGGACAATATTTCCCAGAAGGAGGCGCAGGAACTGTTAATAATGGAGAGGTGCTTAAAATTAATGACTCTATCCCAATGACCGACTTTGTTACCATTTCTCAAAGTGGCATGGGTTTACCAACCTTAACTTTTCCGCCAAATCATTTTACCGTGCATGTAGAACAATACAATATACTGCAACAAATTGCACGTATCTTGATGATTGACACCACTGCCTCTCTTGTTATTGTTGGGCATGCCGATAATAACAAACCCAATATGACCCAATTAACCTTGGCAGAAAAGAGAGCCTTAGAGGTGAAGAGAAGGTTATTTAAGGTGTATGAAATTCCTGAAAATAGAATGTTGGTATTTTCAGAAAAGGATCCCTATGTACAAAAGTATCAAATGGCAACCGAGGGCTTAGATAGAAAGGTAGAATTTAGAATCATACGTCCTGTAGTTAAACGCCAACCTCGCGTGGATCAAGAAGATTTAAGACAACCAAGACCCAAACAATCTTTAGATTTAAAAGATTAACTTATTTCTTGTTTTTGGTTTTTTTGCTATTACTCGACCACGGCAATGGACCAATCTTGTACATGTATCTGCTAATGAGCATTTGCTTCTTAGCAATATATCTAGAGGGTTTACTAGCTGTCCAACGTCTAGGATTTGGATAGCAAGCCACAATAGCAGCTGCTTCTAATGCTGTGAGTTTATTGGCAGACTTTTGAAAATGGAATTGTGCAGCGGCCTCTGCTCCATATACGCCTTTGCCCATTTCAATAATATTAAGGTACACTTCTAATATCCGTTTCTTGGTCCATAATAATTCCAAAGCAATGGTTACATAAACTTCTGCAAACTTTCTTATATAGCTTCTTCTGGGAGTAAAAAATAAGTTTTTGGCGGTTTGTTGTGTGATAGTACTTGCACCTCTGGGTCTTTTCCCTTTTTCAAAACTCTTTTTTAGGGATTCGAAGATTTGTTCGAAGTCGAAGCCATAATGTTTAAAAAACTTTGGATCTTCGGAAGTAATGGTAGCTAAAGATATGTTCTTTCCAAGATTTTCTATTTTCTCCCAGTCTTTTCTTAGCCTAAATGGATCTTCGCCTACGGCTTGATCATATAGCCTAACCACTGGCAATGGGGTGATAAATACAGGTACCACTCGATAGATAATGATAAAAAATAAACTGATCTGAAAGGCCAGCAAAAGCACTTTTAATACCCAAGTTTTTAGTTGGTTGAGTTTTTTTCCTAAGGCTTTAATTGTTTTTCCCATACGATTCGTCGCAAGTTTAAGAAACTTTGTCTACAAACTTGGTGTTGTTTATCTATAATTCCAATTCATTTCAACTATTTTCTATTTATTTGAAACCAGAAAAATAACTCATGGAAGCGTTTAAAATTAAGATGTTTTTAGGTATAGCTTTGTTTGTGATGTTGTCAGACATTTACGTTTGGCAAGCCGTAAAAACATTGATAAAAGATAAATCTGTTAGGTACAGAAACTTTATTAAATACTTCTATTGGTCTATTCCCACCTTGTTTTTAACCACCTTATTTTTAGATAATATCTTTCATTTCTTCGAAGGGAAAAGTTTAGCTAAAACTTGGTTTATGGCGATGTTTTTTGTGATCTATGTTTCTAAGTTTGTGACTGCGATATTTGTTTTATTGGATGATATTAAGCGTTTGTTTAAGCTCATTTGGCATTGGTTAGAGCGAAATCTTCTTTCTATGAAAAAAGAAGCTGATGAGGAGGAAATGGAAGAAGCCATTGAAAGCGAAACAAAGAAAATTAGTCGTTCAGAATTTATTGCCCGTGCTGGTTTAGTTGCCGGTGCAGCTCCTTTTATTTTTTTAACAAGAGGTATTTCTAGTGGTGCGTATAAGTATCAAATCAGGCGTGTGAATTTAGTTATTCCAAATCTTCCTGAGGCTTTCGATGGCACTAAACTCCTTCAAATTTCGGATGTGCATTGTGGTAGCTTTTATGACAGTGACGCAGTTTATAGAGGCATTAAAATGATTAAGGAGCAAAAGGCTCATATTGTCACTTTTACTGGTGATTTTGTAAATAATAGAACCAACGAAACCAATGATTGGGCCGATATGTTCTCGGAAATAAAAGCCCCCATGGGCGTTTTTTCAATCTTAGGAAATCATGATTATGGCGATTATGTAAGCGATTGGAAATCGCCTGAAGAGAAGAAAAAGAATCTTCAAGATTTATTCGATGTGCATAAAAACATGGGATGGAATCTCTTACGAAATGAACATGTGATTTTAGAAAAAGAAAATAAGCGTTTGGCCATTCTGGGTGTAGAGAACTGGGGAGATAGAGGCCGCTTTCAAAAATTTGGAGACATAGATTTAGCCAAAAAAGGCATGCCAGATGCCCCTGTGAAAATTTTGCTATCTCACGACCCAAGTCATTTTGATACCATCATTCAACCTCATCATAAAGATATCGATTTAACCTTATCGGGTCATACACACGGTTTTCAGTTTGGAGTAGAGCTTGGGAATTTTCGTTGGAGCCCCTCGCAATACATCTACAAGCATTGGGCCGACTTATATTACATGGATAAACAGATGCTATACGTAAACAGAGGTTTTGGCTTTTTGGGTTATCCAGGACGCGTAGGTATTTTACCAGAAATTACAGTGTTTACTTTAAATAAAACTGCTTAAGGCTAACCTAAATATTTTCCTGAAATAGGAACCCTTCTTCCTGGTCCAAATGCCTTTTTAGAAAGCCTGATAACGGGTGGTGCTTGCCAACGCTTCCATTCATTCATATTTACCATTCGGAGTGTTCTCTTCACTAAACTCGGGTCGAAACCATTGGCAATAATTTGTTGCGGCCCAAGCCTATCTTCTATATAGTAATATAAAATTTTATCCAGCACATCATAGGCTGGTAAACTATCACTGTCTTTTTGGTTAGGCCTTAACTCGGCCGAAGGTTCTTTGGTTAAGATGTTTTCTGGAATGATAACCTCATCTCTATTGATATAATTACACAATTCAAATATCTCTGTTTTATATAAGTCGCCAATCACCGATAATCCTCCGCACATATCCCCATACAAAGTACCATAACCCACCGCCAATTCACTTTTATTACTCGTATTTAATAAGATATAGCCATGTTTATTAGCAAGTGCCATGAGTAGCACACCTCTGGTTCTTGATTGTAGATTTTCTTCTGCTAAGCCAAAGGATGTTCCTTCGAAAAAGGGTTGAAGACTGTCCATAAAACCATTGTAAACCTGTTCTATTTTAATGATTTCATATTTAAGAGAAAGATGCTTGCATAGGTCTATACTATCTTGCACCGAATGCTCGCTGCTAAATTGCGAAGGCATCAGAACAGGTAACACATTTTCTGCCCCCAAAGCTTTAACGGCTAAATAAGTAACTAAGGCCGAATCTATACCTCCTGATAACCCTAAAATAGCTTTGCTAAAGCCCAGTTTTTGAAAGTACTGTTTGATGCCCAAAACCAAAGCTGTTTCAATATCAGCTTGTTTGTTTCTTTTGCCTGCAGCAGTATTTAGTTGATGCAACAGTTCAATAGATTTTCCCTTGAGCACATAAGTTTTTTGATCTTCTTCAAAATAGGCAAGTTCATCAAAAACTTCACCCGATTGATCCATGACACAACTGCCCCCATCAAAGACTAAATGAGTTTGAGCGCCGATATGATTGACATAGAATAAAGGCAATTGATATTTAGCCGCATTTTTGCTCAATACTTGTTGCCTAGTTTGAATTTGTGTTTTAGAGTAAGGAGAGGCCGCTATATTGATCATCACACTTGGCTCAAAACGCATTAACTCATCCATGGGAGTTAATTTATACATGGGATTGTCATCCACATTCCAGAGATCCTCGCAAATGGTTAGCGCTATTTTTTGCCCCTTATATTCGATGATGCTAAATTCATGATTTGGTTCAAAATAGCGGTACTCATCAAAAATATCATAGTTGGGTAAAAGCGTTTTTTTTACCACTTTTTCAATTTTTCCGTTGGCAAGAAAAAAGGCGGCATTAAACAAATCTTTTCCTTCTAATACAGGGTTAACAGTAGGCGAGCCTACAATAGCTGCAATGTCTATGCAATGGCTTGCAAGGGTATCTACACACTTCTGACATTCATTGATAAAATCTGTAAATTCAAGAAAATCTCTTGCTGGATAGCCGCAGGTGGCAAGCTCAGAAAATACTATTAAATCAGCGCCTTCAGCTTTTGCCAGATGCAAGGCATCTAGCATTTTTTTTGTATTACCTTCAAAGTTTCCGGTATGAAAACTTAATTGTGCTAATGTTATTTTCAAAAAATATTTTTTTTACTGTGAACGTTATTAGGCATCACGCCTCATCAAATGTAAAGGCAAATATAGATATTGCGAGAATAATTGTTTACAAAGAATACGGTATGAAAATCAAAAATAGATTTGCGTTATTGCTAGGGTCAGCCTTTCTCATATTTTTCGCTGCTTGTGAAGAAAAGAAATTGGAGGTAAAAGTAAGTAGGTTCGAACGCGATTTAATTAAAACTGAGCTAGCCAATTCACCTGCGCATTATCAAAACATTCAAAAAAAATATCCAGTATTTTATCCTGGATATTGCAGGGATATTTTAGGAATTGATGAGCAAGCTGCTGGTCCAAATTTTCAGAATGCCCTCAATGGATTTATACAATATCGCGGCACACAATTACTCAAGCATGAGGTGGATAGTGTTTTTCCAGATTTAGAGGAATTTGAGCAAGCGCTTGGCAAGGCTATGTACCGCTACAGTCAAGAGTTTCGGGCTGATCCGATTCCGCAATTTGTGAGTTATATTTCTGAGTTTGGTTACGCCCATGTTACCTATGATGGAATTGTGGGCATTGGCTTAGATTTTTATTTGGGCAATAACTATGCTTTATACAAAGCACCTTCGATAGAGTTTCCAGATTTTATGGTTAGAAAGCTTAGAAAAGAGTATATGTTGGCTAACACCTTAAAAGCTTTTGCTATCAGTAAATTCGAGCAGCAACTTACCGATAAAAGATTTGTTGCTATGATGTTATTTGAAGGCAAGATGAAGTATTTTGTAAAAGAAATATGTCCAACAATTCACGATACCATTTTGTTTGGATATACCCCTCAACAGATGGAATGGTGCCAAGAAAATGAAGGAATGATCTGGCAACATTTTGCTTCGAAAAATTTGCTATTTAGTAAGGATGCTGCTCTGTTTATGCGCTATATAAACGATGGACCCTTTACCATAGCCGATGGCGTACCTCAAGAATCGGCACCTTCCATAGCGATTTTTACAGGATATAAAATCATTGAAGCTTTTGTGGAAAACGAGGGGATAGATTCGCTTAAACAGCTGATGGACAATAACAATTGGGATGAGATTTTGAAGCGAAGTAAGTATGGTATTGGGTTAAAATAAGCATAATTGTCACTGTAGTGTAAAAAATTACTTGCAATTTACTTAACAGAAATTTAACTTGGTTTCTGTAAATGTAAAATGCAAATGAGAAAAAAGCTACTAACGTTGTTGTTGGCATGGACGGTTTCCATGTCGGCACTGTGGGCACAAACACGGCAAATTACCGGGGTTGTGACAGATGGGAAAGAGCCAGTAATTGGCGCATCAGTACAATTAAAAGGCAGCTCGATGGGAGCTGTAACCGATGCTAATGGTAGGTACATCTTAAATGTACCGGCAGATGCAACCACTATTGTGGTAAAAGGAGTTGGTTTAAAAACCCGTGAAGTAAGTATTGCCGGGTTATCAGAAATCAATGTTAAAATGGAAGTGGACAACGTAAATCTCGGTGAGATGGTTGTTACAGCTTTCGGTATCGAACGCGAGAGAAAAACCTTGGGTTATTCTCAACAAAAAATCTCTGGCGACGAAATGAGAAAGTCTGGTGAGCAGAACTTGGTTCAATCACTATCAGGTAAAGCTGCTGGTGTATTTGTTCAAGGTTCGGGTGGTACACCAGGTGCATCCTCAAAAGTGTTGTTAAGAGGTAATGCAACTTTTACAGGTAACAACCAACCTTTGATGGTTGTAGATGGTGTGCCAATTGATAACAGCACCACTCAAACTACACCTGGAGATTATCCATTTAACTCTAACCTTCAAGGTGTAAACAACTCTAACCGTGGTATCGATATCAATCCAGAAGATATCGAAAGCGTAAACATCCTTAAAGGGCCAGCTGCTGCTGCTCTATACGGAGTGCGCGCTGGTGCTGGTGCTATTATCATCACTACCAAAAAAGGTAAGAAGGGTGCTAAGAGCTTTGGCGTTGATTTTAGCTCAACTGTAGAAATGAGCCAAGTAAATAAATTACCAAACCTTCAAATGAAATATAGCCAAGGTCGTGGTGCTACCGCAACAGGTGGTGGTCGTTTGGCGTATGATTCGGTTGGTAAATTTTATTACTCTATTGGTGAAGGTAAATATGAGCCAGGCATCACTCCTCAAAGCTGGGGATCGTTAACCAAAGAAACTGCTGGTATTGATCCAACTAATAATGCAGAAGAGTTTTTCCAAAATGCCTACTCGTTTAATAATAACATCTCTATCACTAATAACAGTGAAAATAGCTCAGTGAGATTTTCAGTAGGTCGCTTAGACCAAAATGGTGTGGTGCCAAATACAGACTTTAAACGTACCACTGTTCGTTTAACTGCCGATACTCGTTTATCTAAAAAGGTAACCATGGGTGGAACCGTTAATTATATTAATTCGGGTGGTATTCGTGCTCAAAATGGTAGTAACCTTTCGGGTGTAATGCTTGCTTTGTTGCGTACACCAAATTCGTATAAGCTAAACGACAACAGCATTGGTGCTTTTGATAACCTAGATGCACCAGGCTGGAAAAATCCTGATGGAACACAACGCACGTATTTTGCACCTTATGATAATCCATATTGGTCTGTTTACGAAAACCCAGCTGTGGATAATGTAAACAGGGTATTGGGTAATGTATTTACTACCATCGATCCTGTAGAATGGATGTCGGTAACTTACCGCATCGGTACAGACGTTTACACAGATACTCGTAAATCAATTTTTGCTGTTGGGTCAAACCAACCAAGTAATGCTCCAGGTGGAGAAATCAATGAGAATATCCTTACTTACCAAGAATACTATTCAGACTTATTGGTAACCTTTAAAAAGGATTTAACCAAAGATATTAAAGGTTCTTTATTGGTGGGTAATAACTTAAACCACCGTTTCAATAAAGATTCATATAGCAGAGGTCGTGATTTAGGTGTACCTAATAACTATAACTTGGCCAATGCAGCTAACTTGTATGCTAGCGAATCAAATGCAACAGTTAGAACAGCTGCTTTATTCTTTGATTTAAACTTATCTTACAAAAACTATTTGTTCTTAGGTGTGTCTGGAAGAAATGAATGGGCATCTACCTTTGGTGCTGCTAAAAACAACTTCTTCTATCCTTCAACTAGTTTATCATTGGTGTTCTCTGAGTTAATCTCTATTCCAACCATGTCATTTGGTAAAATTAGAGTGGCCTATGCGCAAGCAGGTATTAACCCAGATCCATACGGAACAAGAACTTACTTCACCAGATCAACTTATACTGATGGTTTCACAGATGGTTTATCATTCCCTTATTTAGGTATCAATGGTTATGGATTCTCTTCAACTTTGGGTAATAAAAACCTTAAGCCAGAAAGAAATACTGGTAGAGAAATTGGTTTAGATATCCGTTTCTTCGAAAACAGAATTGGTATCGATTATACTTATTTCAACCAAACTTCAACCGACCTTTTAGTGTTTAGACCCATTGCTCCTTCATCTGGATTTAGCTTTAGCTACGAGAACTTAGGAGAGATGGTAAACAAAGGACATGAATTAGTATTAACCTTAATTCCAATTCAAAAGAAAGACTTTACTTGGGATATCAACTTAAACTGGACACGCGTTCGTAACGAAGTAATGGCATTGGCTCCAGGTGTTGAAGAAATTAACTTAGAAGCAGGTTTTGCTTCTATTGGTAACTATGCCATCAAAGGACAACCTTATGGTGTATTCTATGGTACTCGTTGGGCTAGAACTGCCAATGGTGAATTAATCATCAATGGTGCCACTGGTTTACCAACACTTGAAGGTGGAGGTACAAACGGTAATTTAGGAAGTCCATATCCAAATTGGTTTGGTGGCTTAAGAAATACCTTTACTTACAAAAACTTATCATTCACTTTCTTATTCGACAGACGTAGTGGTGGTAAAGTTTGGAATGGTACTTGGGCTCGTTTAAACCAATTGGGTCAAACCGACGAATCTGCTGAAGGTAGAGAAAAAGCATATCTAATCGAAGGTAAGGTTGCCAATGGTACCAACCCAGATGGATCAACTATCTACGTAGATAATACCAAATATATTTCAGCTTTCAACTACTTCAGAACCTATAAAGGAGATGCTGGTAGCTACGCTGCAGAAAATGCCATCCAAGATGGTAGCTGGATTAGATTACGTGATATTGGCGTAAACTATACCTTTAACCTAAATGCAAAAGCTAAGCGTGTAATCAAAGGTTTAACAGTAGGTGTGATGGGTAGAAACGTATGGTTAAAAACTCCTTATACTGGTGTTGATCCAGAAACCAGCTTAACTGGCGCAGGTTCAAACATTGGCGGATGGGATTATTTTAACAATCCTGGAACAAAATCTTACTCATTCTCTGTAAGAGCATCATTCTAATTTTGAAAGGAAACGTATTATGAAAAAAAGAATAGTATCAGTATTTATATTAATATCACTTCTTGCCTCAACGGGATGTAAGAAGTTTATCGAAGGATACGACGAAAGTCCTAACAGTCCTTCAGCTGTTACGCCCCAGCTATTGCTGTCTAATGCAGAAGTGGCGTATTTCTCTACCATGAATGGCCAGCTTTCTAGGCAATCTGCTATGTTAACACAGCAAGTGGTAGGTTTAGAATTTCAAGCTAAAGACGTTAACGATTACCAAATTGATGAAAACACTAACGGCAACGAGTGGGCTGTGATTTACACCAATGGTTTGGTTAACTTACGTCAACTTTACAACCAAGCTGGGTCAGGTAATCCTTATTATCAAGGAATGGCCCGTGTGTTACAAGCCATGTTTTTAGGTACGGCCTCCGACCTTTGGGGCGATGTACCAAATACAGAAGCTGTAAATGGTTTAGAAGGTATTGTTAATCCAAAGTACGACAAACAAGAAGATGTAATAAAGGATATTCAGGCTTATTTGTCTGAAGCCATTACCCTTTTTGAAAAAGCAGAAGGTGATAACAAAATCTTACCAGCGGATGATGATTTAATTTATGCTGGAGATGTTGCCGCTTGGAAAGCTGCTGCCAGCGTATTAAAAGCTCGTTACCATAACCGTTTAAGCAAGCGCGATGCGGCTGGGTCTGCAGACAATGCATTAACCGCTTTAACTGCTGCTTATGCTGCTGGTTTCACTAGCAATGATGCTAATTGCAATGCCAACTTTGGTGTTAACAGTAATGAGTACAACCAATGGTATGCCTACACTCAGGTAGACCGCAGAGGTTATATCAGAATGGGTAGCATGATTACCGATACCATGAATGCCATGAGCGATCCTCGTTTGTCATTCTATGCTCAAGAAGATGATAGCAGCAAGTATTCTGGTACAGATGTAGATGAAGGTAATACTACCGTTTCTGACATCGGTGCTTATTTAGCTACTCAAAATGCACCATTCCCATTGGTTTCTTATGCAGAAGCTAAGTTTATTGAAGCAGAAGCTAAACTAAGAAAATCGGATGCTGCTGGTGCTGCTGCTGCCTTTAATGATGCCGTAAAAGCAAGCGTTGAGCAAGTAACAGGTGCAGCTGCTGATGCTGCTTATGTAACTGCTTATGCTAGCGAGACTGCAGGCTCTATTTCTTTAGAGAAAATTATGTGGCAAAAGTATTTGTCTTTATTCGGACAAATAGAGGTTTACAACGATTGGAGAAGAACAGGTTTCCCTAAATTAAAGGTAAACTCTAATGCCAACGACCCAATTGTGCCACGCAGATTGCCAACAGTATTAGATGAGCGTTTATACAACGCTAATGCTCCTAAAATTACTGACATCCGCACCACTGTTTGGTGGGATAACTAATAGTAGAAAATTTTGTTACCCTGCAAAATTTAAACGGGCCACCTTAGTGTGGCCCGTTTTTTTTATGTTTGACCCAATGTATCAAGTATCACAATTGTTTATTTATCCTGTAAAAGGAATGGCTGGCATCTCCTTGAGCAATGCTGTCATTGGCAAGGGTGGGTTTTTATGGGATAGAAATTGGATGCTCGTAGATGAACACCTTGAGTTTATATCGCAACGCAATCTGCCACAGTTGGCCTTATGTAAACTTTCTATGGATCAAGAGTGTGTTCAAATTAGTTATTTAGATAAAGTCTTACACTTTAATAAAAACGAAACCATTGGTTTGCCCATGGCTGTTAGGGTTTGGGACGATTTTCCAATGGCCTTGCAAGTAAATAAATCATTAGACGAAGCACTTAGTGATTGCTTGGGCAAAAAGGTGATGTTGGTAAAAATCATGGAGCAAAGCCGAACCTTGCCAAGCCAATATAGTGATGTTAACACCTCTGTAAGTTTTGCAGATGCCTTCCCGTTTTTGTTATTAGGAGAGGCTTCCTTGCAAGATTTAAATCATAGGTTAACAGAGAAAATAGATATCAATCGTTTTCGACCCAATATTGTTTTTAGTGGGGGAGAGGCATTTGTAGAAGATACCTTCCAAGAGTTTATGATTGGTTCGAACCGAATGAAGATGGCAAAACCTTGTGCTAGGTGCACGGTTACAACTATAAACCAAGAAACAGCCGAGGCAGGAAAGGAGCCCTTAAAAACTTTAGCCACCTACAGAACCTTCGATCATAAAATTATGTTCGGAGTTAATGTATTTGCCCTAAACGAAACTGGCAGCATCAGCATTGGAGATG
>CAYUDC010000035.1:0-20749 GCA_964443415.1 uncultured Chitinophaga sp.
ATAGCCTTAATACTTCAAGAGGCAGTTTTTATCACCGCCTTATTTGGTTATTCTGGTTTAATTGCAGGGGTATTTTTATTAGAAGCATTTAGCAAGTTTGTGCCCGAATCTGATTTTTTTAGAAACCCAGAAGTAGAACTAAGTGTGGCATTGCAAGCCATGGTATTACTTGTGTTGGCAGGTTTATTGGCTGGTTATTTTCCGGCACGCAAGGCAGCAAAGGTTGAACCAATAGAAGCATTGAGGGCAGATTAATGAGAATTGATACCGATAGATTAAACGAAATCTGGCAAACCCTTAGTAAGAATAAGCTAAGAACCTTGCTTACGGCTTTTGGCGTATTCTGGGGTATATTTATGCTAGTGATTATGCTTGGTTCTGGCAAAGGATTACAAAATGGAGTGGTACGTTCTTTTAGTGGTAATGCAGTAAATGCTGTGTATATGTGGACCCAATCTACCTCTGTTCCTTATAAAGGATTGCCAAGAGGTAGAAGCTTTAATTTTCATCAAGACGATATTCAGGCCATCAAAGATAATGTACCAGAACTAGATATATTGGCCCCATCTGCGCAGCTTGGTGGTTATAGGGGTGAAAACAATGTGAGTCGAGGTGTTAAAACAGGTCCTTTTGTGGTTAGAGGAGATTTTCCAGAAAACAAGTTTATTCAAAACCTCAGTATTCAAACTGGTAGATACATCAATGACTTAGATATCAAAGAAAAAAGAAAGGTGTGTGTGATAGCTGGTCGTGTTCAAGAAATACTATTCGATAAAGGCGAGAATCCTATCAATCAATACATCCAAGTAAATGGCACTTACTTTAAAGTAGTTGGCACCATCAATATCAATAAGGATGGTGAGAATGCTGAGGAGAAATTGCAAACGATTTATGTGCCCTTTACTACCTTTCAGCAGGCTTTTAATTGGGGCGGTCGCATAGGTTGGTTTAGTTTAACCGCCAAGCCGCAATACGAGGCCAGCATGGTGGAGGAGAAAGTGAAAACAATTTTAGCCCAAAGGCACCATATTTCTCCCGAAGATCCCTATGCAATTGGTAGTTGGAATATGGAGAAGGAGTTTGGTAAAGTTCAGGGATTATTTGCAGGTATTAGTATGCTGGTTTGGATAGTGGGTATTGGTACCCTATTAGCGGGAGTGATAGGTGTGAGTAATATCATGTTGATTATTGTTAAAGAGCGAACCAAAGAGATAGGTTTAAGGAGAGCCATCGGCGCCACTCCTTATTCTATTATTTCTCAGGTGGTAGCCGAAAGCATGCTGTTAACCTCCATGGCAGGTTATCTAGGTTTAGTAGCAGGTGTGTTTTTATTGGAAGCTATCAATAAAGCCATTGAAGGGCAAGATACTGGGATGTTTTACCAGCCGGGAGTTGAATTACATGTGGCTATAAAAGCATTAGTGATTATTGTGATTTGCGGCGCTTTGGCGGGCATTATCCCTGCAAGAAAGGCAGTAGCCATAAAACCGGTAGAGGCATTAAGATATGAATAATGGAAAGAAAAAGTTTAGTTATGAAAAATATCATTAGAACAATTTTGTTTGTTGGATTAGGTGTATTGTTTGTTTATACCATTTGGTTTCTTTACCAGAAATCAGAAGAAAAGCCTGTTGTGTATAAAACCATTGAGCCAATGGTTACCAATATCATCAAAAAGACGGTAGCTACTGGTGCAGTGATGCCACGTAGAGAGGTAAACATTAAACCACAGGTTTCTGGCATCATAGAAAAGCTGTTTGTGGTAGCAGGTGATAAGGTTAAAAAGGGAGACATGATTGCCCGCATTAGAATTATACCAAACATGTTAAACTTGGCTAATGCAGAAAGCAGAGTGAATAGGGCAAAATTGGCTTTTGATAATGCTAAAATAGACCTCGATCGCAACCAAAAGTTATTAGACAGCAAGATGATTGCTTATGCCGATTTTCAGCAAATTCAACTGGCTTATAACAATGCCCGTGAAGAATTAGATGCGGCTGAAAATAACATACAATTAATCAAAGAAGGTGTAAGCAAGAGTTCGGGTAAAGCAACCAACACTATTGTAAGGAGCACCATTGATGGAATGGTATTAGATGTTCCTTTAAAAGAAGGTAGCAGCGTCATAGAAAGTAATACCTTTAACGAAGGTACTACCATCGCTACAGTAGCTGATATGGGTGAGATGATTTTTGAAGGAAAAGTAGATGAAAGTGAAGTAGGAAAAATTAAGCCTGGGATGGAGTTAATTCTTACGGTAGGAGCAATTGACGCAGATAAATTTGGTGCAGTATTAGAATACATTGCTCCAAAGGGAGTAAAAGAAAATGGTGCGATTCAGTTTCAAATTAAGGCCCGGGTAAATTTAAAATCAAACTTGTTTTTAAGGGCTGGGTACAGTGCCAATGCCGATATTGTATTGGCTCATAAAGACAGTGTGCTAAGCATTCCAGAAGCTGTTTTGCAATTTGAGAAAGGTGAGCCATTTGTTGAAATAGAAACAAGTACCCAAGTGTTTGAAAAGCGCAGTCTTAAATTGGGTTTAAGTGATGGAATTAACATTGAAGTGTTGGATGGCATTAAAAAGGGCGATAAGATTAAAGACCCCAACCTTGCTGAATAATCTTTATATTTGAGGTAATGGCTACCTCCATCAAAAGATATTTCTTTTTTTCTTATCTCAGCATTTGCCTGTTAAACTTGGCTTTGGGTCAAACCAACTTATTGTGCCGTGTGTATTTTGATAATGGTAAATATTTTCTTACAAAGAATGAAAGTACTCGCTTACATCAAGCACTTCAAAAGTTAGATTCGAATGCTAAGTATGGTTTTGAGTTAAGATCTTATGCAGACCCTGTGGGCAATGAATCGGCTAACCTTGCGCTAGCCAATCATCGTGGGGAGTCGGTTCGAACCGAATTAAAAAAAATTTTTCCTAGGGCTACTTATCAGTTAAAGGCAATTGGGGAAGTAGGTTTGAACCAAAAGGATTCCTTTATTTACTATCGAAGAGTAGATGTTTTTTATACCAAACTAAGAAGGGATTTGGCCAAGGATGATATTTATATTGGTGAGAATATTGTGGTAGAAGGGATACTTTTCGAAGGCAGTAGTTCTGAGTTAATGCCTGAATCTTATCCTTCTTTAGACACCCTATTAAAGGTATTAACCCAAAGAAAAGAATATACAGTGGCATTATATGGACATATTAATCCCTACAACCCTCAAGGGATAATAGACAAGGATGCCACCAAAGAGGTGTTTGATAAAAAAACAGGTTTAAACAATCTTTCTTTTGCCAGAGCAGAAGCTGTTAAAACTTACTTGGTAAATGGTGGTATAGATAAAAATAGAATTGCTTGCTTTGGCATGATGGGGAAATATCCCATCAGTAAAACAGAAACACATTTAAACAGACGTGTAGAGGTTTCACTCAAAAGCGTAAAGATTAGAGACAAGGCAAAGGAATGGGAACAGCTTTTGGAGCGCTCTCAAAGAGAAAAAAGGCTTATTGAGCGCAAGTTTAATTTTGAAGCCATAGATGCATTAGATAGCATTTATTTTAGAGACCAACATTTACGAAATGAGATTGAAATGGTTTATGCTAAATATGGCGTACAAAGCGAAGCTGCAGCACAATTGTGGAAGCAAATTGATGCTTCAGATTCATTAAATCAATTGGTGCTAAAACAGTTGATTACAAAGTATGGTTGGTTAGGTAAATCTAGTATTGGATACCGAGGAGAAACTACTTTATTTTTAGTGATACAACATGCTCCTTTGGCTTATCAAAAAGAGATGTTTCCATTAATGAAAGCCGCGGTTTCTAAAGGAGAAGCCAATGCTGTTAACTTGGCCTACCTAGAGGATAGAATCTTGGTGAATGAAGGCAAAAAACAAAAGTATGGCACCCAAGTAATGTACAATGCTAAGCTAAAGAAGTATGAACTTGCTCCTGTTTTGGACGTAGCGAGTGTGAATGCGAGAAGGCAAAAATTAGGATTAGGTACGGTAGACCAATACCTAAAGCAATTTAACCCTTAAATCTACCTTTTGGTGGTAGTTACTTGTTCGATGCGCTTTTCATAGTTAGTCCCTTGAAATATCCTGTTCACATAAATTCCAGGAGTATGAATCATGTCAGGGTCGAGTGTTCCGGCGGGCACTAACTCTTCTACCTCGGCAATGGTAATTTTGCCAGCCATGGCCATAAGGGGGTTAAAGTTTCTAGAGGTAGCCCTAAAAATAAGATTACCATGTGTATCACCTTTCCAAGCTTTAACGATAGCAAAGTCGCTGTTAAAGGCATGTTCTAGTAAATAAGTTTTCCCGTTAAATTCTCTGCTTTCTTTACCAATGGCTACTTCTGTTCCAACCCCTGCTGGTGTGTAAATGGCAGGCATTCCGTATCCAGTTGCCATGCAGCGGGTGGCAAGTGTCCCTTGTGGGATAAGTTCTACTTCTAGTTCGCCACTCAGCAGTTGACGCTCAAACTCTGCATTTTCGCCCACATAGGAAGAAATCATTTTCTTCACCTGTTTGGTTTTTAACATGAGGCCAATGCCAAAATCATCTACTCCGGCATTGTTAGAAATGCAGGTTAAGTTTTTAGTTCCTTTTTGAACCAAAGCATTGATGCAGTTTTCTGGGATACCACATAAACCAAAACCGCCAAGCATGATAACGGCTCCATCTTGTATATCCTGAATGGCTTCTTGAGCGTTCTTTACAACTTTATTTAGCATAACTTTATTTTTCTACAACGGCTGATAAATCCCTATCGCAAAGAGCAGTGCAAATGTCTTGCATTTCTGTAAGTTCGCCAGACTTTACAATGGCCTTGCCTTTAAAGTGCACTAACATGGCACATTGCTCTGCCTGAAGAGGATCATGACCACAAATTTCTACCAGGCAATCAATGACCCAATCAAAGGTGTTTACATCATCATTGTAAAGAACCACTTGATAACTCTCATTTTCCTCTTCTAAAAGGTCAACATCTTCTTGGGTTTTTGTTACTTCCTTTAGCATGTTTATTTACTACTTTCTATTTCAGGTTTTTTACTGAATGAAAATTTTGTTTCGGTGCCTTCTCTTAATCGTTTAAGGTTGGTTCTATGGGTATAGAGTACCATGAGGGCCACAGCGCTACAAAAATAAATGAAAATGCTCTCATTTGCGCCATAAATTACTCGCACCACCAAAGGGCTTACAATGCAAGCTATCATAGAACCTAAGGAGATATATTTTGAGGCCCAAACTGTCAAAATAAATACCAATGCGCATATCACTGCTACATACCAACTAATACCCACTACTACACCTAAAAGTGTGGCAATTCCTTTGCCGCCTCTAAACCCTGCAAAAATTGGATATACGTGCCCAATTACTGAGGTAATACCAAAAAGCATTTGGTAGTTTCTAAATTCTGCGGTTCCTGGAATGAGGTTGTCTTGAAGTAATAGCAAAGCAGCAGACGCAAGTCCTTTTAGAAAATCTAAAATTAATACTAGAAATCCTGCTCTTTTGCCCAAAACCCTAAACGTGTTGGTGGCACCCGCATTTCCACTGCCATGTTCTCTTACATCAATGCCAAACATTAATTTACCCACCCAAACTGCGTTGGGAATAGACCCTAATAAATAGGATAGGATCAAACCGATAAACAAAAAACTCTGCTCCATTTTTATTTTTTAAGTGCTTTAACAAATTTATTTCTATCTGATATGTTGGCTTGTCTTAGGCTATAATCATCGGCTTGCTTGGCTACTTTGTCTATGTTGTTTTTAAGGGTTTCATTAAATAACTTATCTGAACTTATTACAGTCATAATACCCTTTTGGTACTTGAAGAAATACCATGATCCTGTATTAATGTAAAGTATAAATTCATCTGTACCACGGATGCGTTTTATTTGAAGGTTGGCTTTAATTTTCCTTTCAATTAAGGTTTTTTCAATGCTTCTTAAACCTAAGTCGCCCACATTATTAAAGGTCCTAGTGCTATGATTCCATACCAATGGTACATCTGTAAAGAAGAATGTTTTTTCGAGATCTACCATGTTTTTGCTGTTTAGCTCATCAGCGGCATCTTCGGAAAGCCTTTTAAAGACCTTATCGTCTACCAGCTCGGGAATACTGATATTGATCACACGTTTATCGTAAAAATCGATACCTGATCCTGAGCTTTGTTCGATGATAGAATCGGTCATCATCTTTAACGCTTGAGGTGGAATGAGCATGTTGATAAGCATGGTTAATTTCATCCCATAACTTGTATCTGTGATGCCGTAGGTGCAATAGCCCGCGCTCGTAACGTTAAAACCTTTGCTATTAAATCCAAGGTTAAATTTGCCTTCGCCATAAATGAGTTTTTTGCTTTCGCTCATGGCCATAAAATTTCCTCGGCGTTCATTGCCAAATACCTTTCCATATGGGCCAACCCTAAACTCGTCCATCTTTTCAAAATAGGTAAAGGTACCTTCGCAACGCATGAGTTCTAAATCGGTGGTATTGCGCTTTCTAGAGAAAATAGCAGAATATACATGCGTTGAGTCATTAGAAACATAAAATCCGTTGGTAAGGGCTTGTTTATTTAGGTTGGTAGGCGCCGCAGGAACTCCAATATGCACAGAATCTGGGTTGATGGTGGCAGCGGCTTTAAACCAATCTGTTTTTGGCGTAAACTGCTCATGAATACCTTTAAAGAAACCGTTGTATTCGAGATTTTTATCGTAGGAATGTAAAATGGCTTTGCCTCTAAAACCAATTTTGGGTCCCACCATAAAATTAATCGAATCTGGAATGAGGGTCTTGCCTTCAAGGAATTTCTTTTCAACTACATAAATCTCATCCATGTAAAACTGTTGTGGTTTCTTTTTGCTATCAAGATAGGTATAAGTACCTGCACCTGTGCAATTGGTTCGGCCATTGATTTGGATAGAAACCCTTTCTATCTCATGGTATTGGTTTAACGTATCTGCCTTTATTTTGGCATTGATGAGTAAATCCATTTCAGCATTTTCTCTCACAACGGCCTTACCACTATCAGGAAAAACCTTGCTATCTGCCACTACAATAAAAGGTATTTTTCCAATTCGCATCACATAATCATCTAACGTCATTAACACAGACCCAGCGCCGTATTTTAAACTATCTTGGGAAGGTCTGTTACTTAATAAATAAGAAGCAGCATCTATTTGATTAGGATTTACTGGTCCTTTAAACTCTAGTGTTCTTGGTTCTATCTCCCATCTTAATTTTTCGAAAGAGCCGGAATAATTATTTAAGATAAAGGTATTGTTAATGCCTGGATAATTCTTGTAGGTAAACTCACCAAACTTTTTAGCCAAGTGCACATAGGCTTTCACCTTACCTGTTTCAAAAGCTACTTTTGACGTGTCTTTTGGATGCATTTGCTTAAAGGTAGCATCCTCAGAAAATACTTCATCTTGTTGGAAATTAAACATCGCATTTCCAGATTGCAGTTTACCTCCCTCTATGTCCATTAAGCCTTTTGCGCTCATGGCTTTTGGTGTAAGAATAAGTGTGCCATAAAGTTTGGCACCTTCATACGAAATTTTCATAGCTTCACTTTTGTTGCTAATAAACATCGTATCTTGATAAGGAATCCAATGGGTATATACGTCTGGCGATTTGATCACTGTTGGGAAAAGAGATGTTCGATCGTTTTCGAACATATAACTGTTAGAGTTAACCGAATCTAACATAAATTCAAATCGATGGGAGCTAGTTCTAGACGACAAATAGGAGAGAGTACCATCACCTATTAAACCGTCATTACTCAACCTAAGGTCGGAGTTGGCAAAACCCTTACCGCCATACAGTGTGTATTTAGTGCCTTCGTCGTATGGGATATAAAACCCAAGTGATTTATCGGGTTGCATACTAATGGCTTGACGCATGTCGGGTAAAATTCCGCCAGACACAAAATTTCCTGCAAGTGCCAGGGTATATAAATTTAAGTCGGCCAAACTATCTAAAGTAAAGGGGTCTGCTTCAAAATAAAAGCGTTCTCTATCATAAGACCCTTTCATGGTAGTGGGATAATCGTAAAATACTTTTGATCCAACTTCCGATGTAAACACGGGGTATTTATGGTAGCGTCGTCTTCCACTTTTGTTGTAAGGGTAATCAATTTCAAGTGTTCCGTAGATGTTTTGGATTACACTTTTTACATGCATTTGCATGCCAACAGAATCGTCGTAGTATAAGAATTTAAGGGAGTCTACATTGTTTAATCTAATCTTAAATGCATTGTAGTCAAAGGCAAAGTTGTTACCATAAAAATCGGCCATACCCGCTCTTAGTTTACCACTAAAATCCATGTTTCTATTTTTCTTAATAGTAACTACTTGGTCTCTTGGAAGTATATACACATTTTGAGAATCGCTGAAGTAAAACTTTGGAACACCTTGTACTACTAAATCATAGTTGATTAAAGAAATATGTGCGTTTGGAATAGCGCTGATAGTAGAGTTAAAAGAGATGGCATCGTAATCTGTTTTGCCATTGTGCGCATTCACATAATCAATGAGTTTTCTTTTCACGTAAACCATGTTTTTAGCTCCATCAAAATTCACAAAGCCTTTGTCATTTAAATCAATCATCTGGATGCGGATATCCGATACATTGCTTTTAAATGTTTTGGCGTACGACTCTATATGAAAGCTATTGACTTTGTTGTCTTCGCAATATTTCTTTATCCGTTGGAGTGGGTTATATGAAAGCACTCCGCCAATTTTTTCATAAATAATGTCTCTAAAATAGTTGTTAGATTGAAAACGAGCAGGTGCATCTCCGGCTAGGTTGTCTAATTCTATTTTTGGGCTATTAAGGTCCCAACGAATCTCGTCCACAAAAAATTCTATGTTATGGTAATTATCCATAAAAGGGGCAGAGGATATACCCATTTTGCTATCGCGGTAAAGCGATACTTTATCTTTATCTATGAGATAGGTGAAAGATAATTGAGGATGATAGATCGAGTCTTTTTCTAAGAAGATGGTAATCTCTGCTTTTTCAACTGAAATTTTATTGTCGCGTACAAAGAATTCTGGAGATTGAATCCTTAGAAAAGGTTTGTTTTTAAAGCTGAACCAAAGTTCTGCTTTTTGGTCGGTATTACCTTTTCCAATTACCAATGCACCACGCATGCCAAAGCCGCCTCTAAACTTGGCTTTGCCATAACTAGCACCAGTAAAGGTGGCAAAATAGCCTTCAAATTGAGGGTAGATAGATTTTTCACCTTGCGATTTCCCCATGGGTTTATCTTTTACCAGGCCCAACATAGGTTTGGCAGATAATTCAAGGTTGTAGAAGTTACTTGAGTCGGCAATTAGCTCCCCATCATTTAAATCTATTTTGTAATTTTTGATGAGTGCATATACTTTGTTTGAATCTAATCCAACCCTTGTCCAATCAACCCTGCCGCCTTTGCCTACCCATAGGTTTTTACTTGGGTAAAATTTTCCTGAAGTGTTATATAATTCAAAGGTATCTCCAGGTGTATAACAAAAGAGGTTTAAGTTTTTAAATAAGAAGAGAGGCTCTTTTTCGATGATTAATTCGGCATCGGCAGTAGAGCTAACCCAAGTAAAGCCGCCAAGCTGCAGGATTTTATTTTCGGCAAATACATTTTTAGAAACGAGAATAAACTTTTGGAAGTCTTCTTTTGATTTTTTGAGGGAGGCGGAAAGTGTTTTATGCCATCCATCAAATTTTCCTAAGAAATTATTGCTCACCAAGGCGTTTAAGGTGATCAAATAGTTTTCAAAATCAGGCTGTATTTGGCAATTGGCATTGAGCATTTCATTGCTTAGTCTGATAATCTGATTTTTTTGAGCAGCTGTTAACCTTCCGCCTCTATAGTAACCACTAAACTCTTCGGCTATATCTTTGATTTCTTTTTTACCCGAGCTGCTAATAAACGATTCTAGCTCATCGATAAAAACGTTTGGGTCAAACGAAAAACTATTAGGTCTTTGGGCGTGAACGCTATTTAAGAAAAGGCCAAAGATGAAAAGTAAAGCAATTAATTTCTTCATAAGTAGTATTTGCCGTTGGTAACGGTAATAACGAAAATTAGTATTAGGCCATTGCCTTAATGATATCAACAAAGCTTCTGCTTTGCAGGGCTGCACCGCCTACTAATGCTCCATCAATATCTGGTGCCGAGAAAAGCTCTGCGGCGTTATCTGCTTTAACGCTTCCACCGTATTGAATGGTGATTTCATTGGCAATGTCTGCACCATATTGCGAGCTAATAAGTCCTCTAATAAAGGCGTGCACCTCCTGAGCTTGGGCCGTACTTGCTGTTTTACCTGTACCTATTGCCCATACTGGTTCGTAGGCAATTACTACCGATTGCATTTGATTAGCAGATAAGTGAAATAAACCTTCTTTGATTTGTGACTCTAGAACGGCAAAATGGGTATTGCCTTCCCGCTCCTCTAAGGTTTCGCCGCAGCAATAAATTGGGGTCAAGCCAGTATTTAAAACAGCATCCACTTTGCGAGCCAACCAATCGTTGTGTTCGCCAAAGTATTGTCTGCGTTCGCTATGGCCAATGATTACATAGGAGGCTCCAACGCTTTTAAGCATGTCTGTACTAATTTCTCCAGTATAAGCGCCGCTAGCATGATTGCTGCAATTTTGAGCGCCCGTGTGAACGTTTGCAGCATCCGAAGTTAATTTAGCAAGCGAGGCAATATGGGTAAATGGAGGAATGAGCACTACTTGAGCGCTACCATGGTATTCGTCTTTTACCATGTTAACTACTTCAGAGGCTAAGGCTAAGCCTTCCTCTAAATTTTTGTTCATTTTCCAATTTCCGGCAATAATTTTCTTTCTCATTTGATTTATTATTTAGGGTTGTCATTGCTTTGGGTTTCCCAAAACCTGTATTTCTTACTTTGTTCAAAAATGTATTGGTAGATGGCTTTGTCTTCTTCTGTAAATGCCACATTTCGGCGTTTGCACATTGCCTCTGCTGTTTTATAAAACTTTTGTAAGGCAAAGGTGTCAAATCCTTGGGCACCTCCCCAACTAAAACTAGGTATAAAATTTCTTGGAAACCCGGCTCCAAAAATATTAGCGCCTACGCCCACTACTGTGCCCGTATTAAACATAGTGTTAATGCCACATTTAGCATGGTCTGCCATCATTAGTCCACAAAATGTGAGGCCAGTTTTTTCGAATCTTTCGGTTTTATAACTCCATAACTTCACTTCATCATAGGTGTTTTTTAGGTTGGAGTTATTGGTATCAGCACCCATGTTCACCCATTCTCCAATAACAGCATTTCCCACAAAACCATCATGGCCTTTATTGCTGTAGGCATAAAATATAGCATTATTAACCTCTCCTCCTACTTTACAATGTGGTCCTAAAGTGGTAGGGCCATAAATTTTAGCATCCATTTTTAGGCCAGCATCCTCGCACATGGCAAATGGCCCACGCACCTTACAGCCTTCCATAATTTCTGCATTTTTGCCTATATAAATGGGCCCTGTGCTGGCATTTAATATAGAGAACTGAACTTTGGCACCTTCTTCAATAAAAATATTTTCTGGTGAAACAAATTGATTGCCTGCTGGGATGGGTTGAGACTTCCTCCCTTGGGTGATAAGCTTAAAGTCGGCCCCTATGGCTTCCCCATTTTTAGAGAATAAATCGTAAGGATAGTTTACTTGTAGTAGGTTTTCGGCTTTGGTTTCGATGCAGTTGTAACTTGATTTATCTTCGTTGAAACCTGCAATATCACTCGCATGTAGGTAAACAGCTATAATTTGATTGTCTTTAATCAATGCCTCTCCAGGCTTAGAAAGATTCGCAATTTCTTTTGTTAAAATCTCATTTGGACAAATACTGCCATTTATCAGAACGCTATTTACCTGTGTATTTCCTTTAAATTTTTGGCTAAGATAATCTTGAGTGAGGTAACCAATTTGGGTCGACCCTAGGTATTTTTCCCATTTTTCGTTGATGGTTAGAATGCCAATACGAAGATTACCAACGGGTCTGGTAAATGTAAAAGGCAATAGGTTTTGCCTTTGCTCTTTTGGGTCGAATAACAAATAATGGGTATGCATGCCTTTTATCAAGTATAACTAGTTGGCTGCAAATTAAGGCTAGCAGGGCTAAAAAAAAAGCCCTCCAAAAGGAGGGCTTTTTAATAAAGTTGTTATAATTACTTTTTAGCGTAACGCTTCTTAAACTTATCGATACGTCCTGCAGTGTCAATAAACATGTTTTGACCTGTGAAGAACGGATGAGACTTGTGTGTAATCTCTAATTTGAAAAGCGGATATTCATTACCGTCTTCCCATTTGATTGTTTCTTTGGTGTCTACAGTGCTCTTAGTCATGAACATGTATTCGTTAGACATGTCTTTAAAAATGACATTTCTATAGTTCTTTGGGTGAATTCCTTCTTTCATTGTATCACAATTTTGGGAGGGCAAAAGTATTCAATATTTTTCAAAATCAAAATTTATCAACAAAAAATTTTATCTGTACTTAAAAATTAAGCTCAGATTTCTTGCAATTGGGCAAATAAGGTAAATTGCCAAACATTTATGAATACAAAAACAAAAATTGTAGATGCCGCTCAGGTAAAGAAAATTATCCGAAGGATGGCCTATCAAATTTATGAAAGAAACTTTGATGCTAAAGAATTGGTTTTGGCTGCCATTAGCGGTCAAGGTATAGAGGTGGCAAAGCAGTTAGCTGAAGAGTTAGCTGAAATAAGCAAAATTAAGGTTGAATCCCTTGAAATTATTGTAGATAAAGCAAACCCAATGGTAACCGAAACCTTGGTAAAGCCATCCATCAAACTGGGTGGTAAAACAGTAATCATGGTAGATGATGTTTTAAATACGGGTAGAACCCTAGTGTATGCCATGATGCCATTTTTAGGGGCTAAGGTAAAGTCGGTTCAGGTGGCAGTATTAGTAGACCGAAACCATCCAAGTTTTCCGGTGAATGCAGATTATAAAGGTATATCTCTTCAAACAACCTTACAAGAACACGTTTCGGTTGAAATTGAGAAGAAGAAGATCAATGTATACCTCACCTAAAATAAAAAAGGCTGCCTTATAAAGACAGCCTCTTTTATTAATTAGCTTAAGATTACTTTACTTTAGCTTGTAATCCAGCACCAGCTTTGAATTTAACAACCTTTTTTGCAGGGATGTTAATTTCTTTACCTGTTTGTGGGTTACGTCCTTTACGTGCAGCACGTTTAGTAACTGAGAAAGTACCAAAGCCTACTAAAATAACTTTGTCGCCTTTTTTCAATGCAGTTTGAGTTGAGCTCATGAATGCATCTAATGCAGCTTGTGCTTGAACCTTGGTTACGCCGGCAGCTTTTGCCATTGAATCGATTAAGTCTTGTTTGTTCATATTTCTGATAAATTAAGGGTTTTGCTTAACAAACTTATACATCCTAATCGAAAAGTCAAGCGTTTTACATGGTTTTCAAAAAAATTTCCTCCTTTTATTATTTCACAAGTTTTCAACAGGTGGTATTTGTGGAAGTTTCTAACCAGTTTTTAATGGTTAGGAAACCCGGTAAATACTATATTTAACAATGGTTCTAGTGATTTTATGGGCAACCTAATGGTATAATGTGCTTGCTCGTAATAGCTCGAACGATTTCGCAGTAATTCAATCATTTTTTTTACTTTTTCATCCTCGTTTAGGCCAAAGAACATTGGTCGCTGTTCGTTTTTAGATCCAATTCTGCTTAAAATGAAAGCTAAAGTGGCTTCTAAATAGCAAACAATTCCATTTTTTTTCATCCAATCGAGGTTGTCAAAGTAAGCAGGTGTGCCTCCGCCACAAGCAATAATACATTGTTGATGGTTAATAAAACTTTGTAGGGTTTCTCTTTCTTGCTCTCTAAAATAGCTTTCCCCTTTTTTTTCAAACATTTCTGCAATAGAAATTCCAACCCTTTTTTCTATTTCAATATCTAAATCGATAAATTTCCACTTTACCTGTGCAGCTAGTTTTTTCCCCAAGGTGCTTTTTCCAACCCCTGGCATGCCAATTAAAAATAGTGTATGATGTGTGTTAAGTTCCAATGACTATTTAATCCATATATTTTTTGAGGGTTGAATAGCTTGGAAGGTTATAGGCTCCCCACTTTTTCACCACAATATTATCTTTCAATAAAATGATACCAGGATTAGACCTCACCATTGACTTTAATGGAATAGCATCCATGATATAATAACTAAAGCTTAATTGATTTTCTTTAGCAAAATTGGCTGCTTCCTCTGGCGAAGTAGCAGTGATAGCCCAAACTGGAATATTTGCCTTTTGGCAATCATTGCTTAAGTCTCTTAGTGCTGCAATGGCTGCTGTTCTGGTTTTTTCTAATTTGGTTTGAACCAACAGTAGTTGATAACCTTTTGCGGCAAACAAGCTATCTGTAAATTCTACACCAGCTGCGTCGGTGAGTTTAAAATCATGAATGGGTGGTTTAAAACCTTCTTTAATAACTTTATCTTTCCTATCCACAAATTCATAGGCATCAATATCTTCAGGTAATTCATCTGCCTTAAACTCAAAGTCCTTCCCGTCTTTTTTGTAAATAAATATCATTTCAACCTCATCTGCTGGCGCACCAGGAGGAATTAATGTAAGTTCTCTGATATTATTGCCAATTTTATAAGGTAGAAAATCTTTTACTGGCAAAAACATAAAGGTGTAGATGGTAAAAAAGGTTGAGACTAAAGTGGCAGTAAATAAGGCAATGTTTACAATCACTTTGTTAAATATGGGTTTGATATACTTTTGACCCATAAAAATAAAAAATATCAGTACCAAGAGTACTACATCTTTAAGGAAACTTTCTACTGGTTTAAGTTTAACAGCATCTCCAAAACAACCGCAGTCTGTCACTTTACCTGTAATAGCGCTGTAGCCAGTAAGAAGCGTAAAAAATATAATGAGCAAGAGTAGTAACCATGAGTTTAATTTTACAAAGTTTCCTAATAAAAGTGCAACTCCACTTACTATTTCAAAAATGCAAATGAACATCGACATGGCCACCGCATAGTCGTTTAAAAATTCGGTACCAAAAATTTCAAAATATTCTATGAGTTTGTAGCTAAACCCCAGTGTGTCATTTGCCTTTATTAGGCCCGATATAATAAATAGGATGCCAACAAATATCCTACTGAATTGCACTAAATATTTCATACAGTATTAAGGTTTAAGGTTTATCTTTTGTTTGTTCTTCTAGTGTTATTAGGGCAAAAACCGAGTAGTTAATCATATCTATCAAATTACTTTCAACCCCTTCACTGGCTAAGGTTTTACCCTCGTTTAGGATGATTTGGTGAATACGATGTACCCTCATGAGTAACATATCTGTAAAGGTACTCACCAACATTTGACGCCAAATTTCACCATAGTCGTGGTTTTTGTCTAGCATCAAGTTTAAGCTAGTCTTTGTTAATGCGTCATACCATTCTAGTAATTGCTCTATGGCTGGTTCTTTTGGCTCTTGGTATTTTGGGTTTTCCTGAATTAAACCCATGATGCAGTAGTTGATAATACCCCTAAACTCCGATTCTATACCTTCATCTACCTTGGAAGTTCCTTTTTCTTCAATGGTTCTAATGCGTTGGGCTTTTATAAGGATTTGATCTACCAGGCTGCTGGTACGCATGATGCGCCAGCTACATCCATAATCGTAGTTCTTCTTAGAGAAAATCTCTCTACATGTGCTGATTACCTGCTGATACTGTTGTATGGTTTGATTACTCAAGTGCTTTGCTTTATTTTGTTCAAACGCAAAAATAGGAGAGGAGATACAATTGCAAGCTATATTAAGAAAAAATTCATTGAATTGTTTAGGGACTATCCTGCTTTTGGATCAACCTAAAATCATGGGTATCCTCAATGCCACACCAGATAGTTTTTTTGGGGATAGTAGAACAAATGATACCCAAGAAGCGGTTAAGCGTGCAGCCAATATGCTCGAAGAAGGTGCTGATATCTTAGATATAGGAGGGCAATCTACCAGACCAGGAGCCGAAATTGTTTCGGCCGAGGAAGAAGCTAAAAGGGTTATTCCATTGATAAAGGCCATTCATCAAGCTTTTCCAAAACAGATCATTTCAGTAGATACCTTTTATGCAAAGGTAGCTTCGCAAGCTGTGGAGGCAGGAGCTTCTATCATAAATGACGTTTCGGGTGGCGAAGATCCTCACATGTTTCAAACAGCCGGGGATTTAGGAGTACCTTATGTACTAATGCATCGACCGGGCAACTCCAAAACCATGCAACAGTTGGCAGTTTACGATGATATTATCCTAGAAATAGGAAATTATTTTTCGGATAGAATAGCAAAATTAAAGGTAGCTAAGGTAAAGGATATTGTGTTAGACCCTGGCTTTGGTTTTGGTAAAAACCTCGAGCATAACTATTCGCTTTTAGCCCATTTAAAGCAATTTCAGATTTTTGAATTGCCAGTATTGGTAGGTGTTTCAAGGAAAAAAATGGTGCAGCAAGTGATTCATGCCGATGCCCAAAATGCCCTTAACGGCACCAGTGCTGTTCATATGGCTGCCTTATTAGCGGATGCTGCAATTTTAAGGGTGCATGATGTGAAAGCTGCCAAAGAGGTTGTGCAGATTTATATGGCAATTAAGGAACAAATTTAGTAGTATCGTAAAATGCTAAACGAACCATTTGAGTTGTTAACATACGAATTCACCTTCATCAACATCCTTGATTTGTTGCTGGTGGTGTTTATCTGTTATCAGCTGTTTAAACTTCTAAAAGGTTCTTTGGCGTTTAATATTCTTATCGGATTACTCACCATTTATATTTTTTGGCTATTGGTGAGGTATTTTCAAATGCCTTTGATGACAGATTTTCTAGGTCAATTTGCTAAAGTAGGAATTGTGGCAGTTCTTATTGTATTCCAACAAGAGATTCGAAAATTCTTAATGGTCATAGGCAATAGTTCTATTTTAGGAGAAAAGAAAAAATGGTGGAAAATCTTTCCCTGGAAGTGGAAAATACAACAGGCCTTTCATACCCCTTTCGATGATATTGTTGAAGCTTGCAGAGAACTTGCTGCTCAAAGAGCAGGAGCCATTCTGGTGTTTCCTATTACCTCCGAAATGAAGTTTATTGCCTCTACTGGAGAGGCGATGGAATCTATGATCTCTAAACGATTACTCCTCTCTATTTTTAATAAAACAAGCCCATTGCACGATGGTGCAGTCATTATTTCAAATGGTAGAATTAAGGCTGCAAATTGTGTTTTACCAGTAAGCGAGAATCCTAATTATATTAATAAATACGGATTAAGGCACCTTGCCGCCATAGGAATTACAGAACAAACCGATGCCATTTGCCTGGTGGTGAGTGAAGAAAAAGGAATATTGTCCTATGTAAAGGAAGGTAATATTGAAGATGGTCTGTTGGCAGAAGAAATCATCGATAGGCTCAACCAGCAGTTTAGCAAAGAAATGGTTGCCTTGGGAGAATAATCTTAGCTCCTAAAGTTCTCAAATTGCAATGGAACTTCAAAATCCTCCATTCTAAGTTTGGCGATTAATTCCTGTAAATCGTCAATTTTTTTGCCTGTCACCCGCACTTGGTCGTCATTAATGGCTGCCTGAACTTTTGCGCCAGTACTTTTTATAAATGCAATAATTTTTTTGGCTACCTCTTTATCCAGCCCCTCTTTAATTTTTAAGTCTTGCAATACAATACGTCCGCTCGGTTGGGCTTCTTTACTCAGGTCTAAGCACCTAACATCTAGGCCTTGTTTGCTAAATTTGGACAGAATAATGTCAATTAAAGTTTGAATGGCCATGTCTTGTTTGGCCTCAATTTTAACTAATTTACTTTTTTTGTCAATTTCTATCGCACACAACTCATCTTTTAGGTCGTAGCGGTTTAGCAATTCTTTTTTTGCCGTGTTGATAGCATTATCAATTTTTTGTAAATCTATTTTGTTTACAATGTCAAAACTGGGCATATTAAGGAAACTTTAATAGCTTCAAAAGTAATTTATTATTAAATTGCAATGCAAAATATTATAAAAATGTTTCGGTTTGACCCTAAATACTTATTTGTTACTATCCTTTTTTCAAGCATTTTCTTATCTGCTTGTAAAGATGATATCACACCTCCACCTGCGCCACCAGTGGTTAATAAGTATGATACTCTTACCAATTTTCAAGGATTAGTAGTGCCTACTACTGGCAAAATTAAGGTGAATGTAAACTACGTATTCGGTAAAGATCGTATCAATCTGAATACTGGTGTTTATCAAACCTTAGGAGGCGATACCTTTACACTTTCCTTAATTAGACATTATTTCTCTAACCTTACCTTAATCGGGCCAGATGCAAAAGTAAATCTTGGTAATTACCAGCTTATAAATGCTGCAGAGGATGCCGGAAAAACTTTTGAAATTTCGAATGTGCCTGCTGGTTTGTATCATAAGATTGGAGCAATTTTAGGAGTAGATAGTATTAGAAACACCTCTGGCTTACAAGAAGGTGCATTAGATCCTGCGTATGGTATGTTTTGGACTTGGGCCACTGGCTACATTTTCATTAAGGTAGAAGGTAGAACAACAGATAACCAAACTTTTGGATTTCATTTAGGAGGTATTAACTTAACACCCTACAACGAAGCTGATATCACGGCTTTCAAAGTTAAGTCTACCACTCCAACTATTAATTTAGACATCGATATAAAGGAGTTCTTTGAAGGGCCTTACGCCTTTTCATTTAAAAAGGATTCCTATAATGCTCATTCGCCCACAGAACCGGCTAATGACAAGCTTTTGGGTAATATGAAGGATATGATTAAAGTAGTATCAATAGAATAAACTGTGACAAAATCAATCTCCATATTAGTAATCTTAGCCCTTGTTTTAGGGGTTAACGCCTGTAAAAAAGATCCAAAACCTGATACAGGTGGCGGAGGAGATGCTAATGATTACGACCCTACACCTTACGCACTGCAATTACCCACTAACTTAGGTTGGTCTAGCTTTCCTATTCCAGCGGATAATCCCCTTACTAATGCAGGAGTGGCTTTGGGAAGAAAATTGTTTTACGACCCAATTTTATCAGTAAATAATACCCAAAGTTGTGCTTCTTGCCATAAGCAAGAATTTTCGTTTACAGACCCGCGTCAGTTTAGTGATGGCGCTTTAGGGCAAAAAGGTGAAAGGCACTCAATGCCCCTTTTTAATTTAGGGTGGACAGAGAAATTTAATTTTACCAATCGTAGGTTTTTTTGGGATGGAGGAGCTAACGATTTAGAGCGTCAGGCCTTAGGTCCTATCCTTAATCCAATAGAAATGTCTAATCCATCTCTCGAGCCTGTGCTAAAGAGATTGCAAGAACATTCAGAATATCCAGGCTTGTTTAAGAGAGCTTTTGGTTCTGATACTATCACTTCTGTTAGATTAGCAAAAGCATTATCACAATTCGAAAGAACCCTCATCAGTAGTAATTCTCCATGGGATAGAGCCGAGCGCAGACAAAGGCTAAGAACCCAAAGCGAAATTAATGGGATGGCAATTTTTGTAAGCGAAGAAAAAGGAGACTGCTTCCATTGCCATGGAAACTTAAGCTCTCCCTATTTCACCGATTTTCTATTTCATAATAATGGGCTAGATTCCATCTTTTCAGACAGTGGTTTGTATAGAATTACAGGAAACCCTGCCGATATTGGTAAATTTAAAACACCTTCTCTACGAAATCTTGCCTTTACAGCACCCTATATGCATGATGGTAGGTTTAAGACTTTAATGGAAGTGATTGAATTTTACAATTCTGGAACCAGGAACGGCTTAAACCTAGACCCAAACATCTCTAAGCACGTTAAAGAGGGCGGTTTGAACCTAACTCCTCAAGAAAAAAATGACCTTCTAAACTTCCTGCTTTCTTTATCTGACAGCAGTTTTATCACAAATCCTCAGTTTTCGAAACCCTAAATTTGGAAATTTAACCCTAAATTATAATTTTGATATCCATTTAATTGAAACATAACTATTAGAACTATACATGAAAAAACAATTACTTACAGGAACTTTAATGTTGATTGCACTATTATTGGTGTCATTCAATATTAATGCGCAGTATTGTACTGCCGGTGCCACCTCCGCTGCTGATGATGATATCAGCAGGGTTAGAATTATTGGTGCTTTTGGCACTCAAATCAATAACCCAACCACATGCTACTCTACCACGCCTCAATATGTAGATTTTACTGCAACTGTGGCTCCAGTGACTTTGGTGCCAGGTAGCACTTACACTATAGAGGTAGAACTAACTCAATGTAGTGGATTCTTCTACAACAATATTTGTAAGGTTTGGATAGATTTTAACAGGAATTTCACTTTTGATGATCCTGCAGAACTTGTAGCAACACTTACAGCTGGACCAGGATTCCCATCAACACATACTCAAAGTTTTACTGTGCCAACGACAGCTAGCTTAGGTATTACTCGTATGAGACTTGTGGATTGGGAAACTACTATTGCTGCTACTGTTGTGCCATGTGGTAACCCAACTTGGGGTGAGGTAGAAGACTATGCTGTAAATTTATCTTCAGGTTCAGGCGGCGGCCCAATTCTTCCGCCAATTGCTAACTTTTTCCCAAGCCAATCTACCCAAACAACCACTCCAACGGATACAGTATGGATTAACAGCCCGTATGATTTAGTAGCTACGAGTA
>CAYUDC010000036.1:0-20675 GCA_964443415.1 uncultured Chitinophaga sp.
TCCGGTCAGAGGGTTTTTAATGAAACCACACCGCCATACTTTTCTGATGATAGTGGCAAATATTGTGCTTTCGACAATTGGGGCTTTCGCAATATCCCCGAGTACATTTGTACTTGCAACAACTTAGATGCTGCAAAAACTACTCAAACACACTCGCTTTGGCCGGGTGGCAGCTTAGGTTTGAACCTAAGTGGCGCTGGGTTAAATAAACTCGGTATTTGGGATGGCGGTAGGGCACGCAGCAGTCATGTCGAGTTTGGCAACCGAATTACCATGATGGACTCAGGAGGCACGCTTAGCGCTCATACCACTGCTGTGGTAGGCAATATGATTGCCGCAGGAGTTAATGCCAATGTTAGAGGAATGAGTTATGCCACACAACTGAAGAATTGGAATTTTACAAACGACAATGCAGAAATTATAGCTGCTGCCCCCGATTTATTTTTATCCAATCATTCCTATGCTACCACCACTGCTTGGACAACCATAGGAGGGCAGCTTTATTGGTATGGAGATAGCTCATTGCATCCTACCAAAGATTGGAAATTTGGCTATTACGATAACCGCAGTAGAATTTGGGATAGCGTGATGTATGCCAACCCATATTATCTGATGGTAAAAGCCAGTGGCAACGATCGCGGCTCTGGAGTGGCGCCTGGTACACCACATTTCTATTGGAATGGTAGTGCATGGGCACTAACCAATACCACACGAGATACCGTAGGCCCCTATGATTGTATCTCCACCTTTGGCAATGCTAAGAATATTCTTTGTGTAGGTGCAGTAAACGTTTATCCAAATGGTTTAATAGGCATTATTCCCACTTTAAACTTTAGCACATGGGGCCCAACAGATGATGGAAGAATAAAACCAGATTTGGTGGCTGCCAGTGGTAACATCCTCTCGGTAGGGTCGGCTAACGATTCTGCTTATGCTGGTTTAGGTGGTACCTCTATGTCGGCACCCAACGTTACCGGTTCTTTGCTTTTATTACAACAATTTAACCATCAGTTGCGCGGCAGTTATTTGTATAATTCAACCCTTAAAGCATTGGCTATCCATAGTGCCAGAAGATGTAAAATAAATCTATGGGGGCCCGATTACGAATGTGGTTGGGGGATTCCAGACTTTGCTAAAGCAGCTAGTTTTCTGAGAGATTCTACCAAGCATAAAGTAGTAGAGACCACCTTGCAGAGCTTAGATTCCTTTGAAATATTCGTATACCTTAACCCAAGTGATACCTTTAAGAGCACCTTGGTATGGACAGACCCCAAAGGAATTACAGCTGCGCCAGCCTATAATGACACCACCTTAAAGTTGGTAAATGATTTAGATATGCGTTTGCTCAATCTTAACGATTCTATCATCGCAAGGCCTTTTGTATTAAATCCAAATCAACCTGCCTTACCAGCAACAACAGGAGATAACTTCAGAGACAATGTTGAGCAAGTTATTCAAACCAATCTGCCATCAGCATGGTATAAGGTGAAGGTAAAACATAAAGGGACATTGCAAAACAACTTAGCTCAGAAATTTTCATTGGTTATCTCAGGTACTCAAACGCTCACTGCCCTTCCGGTAAGCTTACTTAGCTTTAAAGGGAAACATGTATATGCCCATCAAATTAACCTTGATTGGGTAACAGCCAAAGAAATAAATAACGATTTTTTTGAAGTATATCATGGCACTCAGCTGAACCAGTTACAATTAATAGGTAAAGTAAAAGGAGTAGGAAATTCTAATTCAGTTAACCCTTACAATTATATATTTAAGTCGAGTTCTGCCATAGTAGGTACTCAGTACTTTCAATTAAGGCAAATAGATTATGATGGAAAGTATACCTGGTCTAAGGTAATTGCTGTTGAACCAAACCCATCATCCTTATCAGTTGAAATTGTGCCTAATCCTTTTAAAGAAGAGATAACAGTTTTCTTAACTTCGGGTCAACCCAAAACACAGTTGAGTTTGCTTAAGTTAACTGGGGAATTGATACTCACACACGAGTTAGAAAACTTAGGTCAGTCTGGGTTCAATTTGAACCTAAGTTTCCTTGAAAGTGGAATGTATATGCTTGTGTTAAGAAACACTGAAAATGGCGAGCAGCTTACCAAGAAAATTGTAAAGCTATAAGCAATTACATTTCGGCCATCAATGCATCGAGTTTTTTCTGTAAGTCGGCGTTAATAGGCGCAAGCGGCAATCTTACTATATTTTCGCAAAGGCCCATTTTACTCATGATGTATTTAACCCCGCCAGGGTTGCCGTCTAAGAAAATGCCTTTCATTAGATTATAAAGCTTATAGTGCAGTTGACGAGCCTCTACAAATCTTCCGTCCAAGCCTAAGCGCACCATGCTGGTAAACTCTTTTGGATAGGCTTGCCCAATCACAGAAATAACGCCGCTCATGCCCATGGCAAGGAACGGTAAGGTAAGATTATCATCTCCAGAGATAATTTCAAAGTCTGCTGGTTTCTCGTTCAGCAAATCCATAAACTGTTCTGCATTACCGCTGGCTTCTTTGATGGCTACAAATTTCTCAGAGGCATTTGCCAGCCTAAGGGTGGTAGCTGCACTCATATTTGAGCCAGTGCGACCAGGCACATTATACAGAATGATAGGCAAAGGGCAAGCAGCTTCAATGGCCATAAAGTGCTGGTAAATGCCTTCTTGACTAGGTTTGTTATAATAGGGGCTCACCGAAAGAATGGCATCATAACCATCAAAGTTAAAATGTGCTATAGTGTCTAGAATTTCATGGGTATTATTGCCACCTAAGCCTGCTACACAGCTCACTCTGCCTGCAGCTTGTTTAGCTACGTGGGCATAAATCTGTTTCTTTTCTTCTTTAGTAAGGGTAACACTTTCACCTGTAGTTCCAAGGGCAACTAAATACTCAACACCCCCTTGTATACAATGTTCTATTATGTTGCTTAATGCGTTAAAATCTACCTCGCCACTTTTGGTAAAGGGCGTAATGAGTGCTACACCTGTGCCTTTCATACTTGCCATATTTAAGGCTCAAATATATTGTTTTTTAGAATTTACCCCGTAATCCAACTGAAATGATTCCATTATACCCAAAACCAAATTCTGCAAAGCCACTCATGGTTTTTCCAATTTCTAAGCCAATAGGTGTTAACTGCCCAGTTGGATAATGAATAATAGCAGTTTCATCCAATACAGTTGGTGCCAGATTATCTACTCTTTGTTCAAACCTACTCATACCTAAACCAAGTTTGCCATATAGTTTAACAAGATCATGTTGATTATAAATAAACATGGCCTCTAAAGCAAAAGAATAAGTTCGATTGTAATAGGTGGCTCGTTTAACATACTCCTCGGTACCCACCAAGGTTTCTATATCACCAGTTTGAAAATCTAATCCTGCAGTAACTCCTAGTCTTATTTGTTTGTGCAAGGCATATTGGTATTGTAAAAACAAGGCACCAGAATTTCGTTTGTTGGTATATCGTCTATCAGAAAAGCTAAAAATCGAACTCAACCCTTCGCCAAAAGCACTCAGCACCTGTGGTAAACTTCCTGTACCAGCCTGAAAGGCTATGTGATGGGAGTTATTGTAATAGCTGGTGTCAAATCCTGATTTGTGCAAGCCTGAGCTTTGAGAATATGAGCTTTGGTTCAAACCGAAAAATAATAGAATAAGGAATAAAGATTTTGTTTTCATGTTGCTAGTTTTAGGTAAAGATAAAACAAAAAATTTAATTTGCTGTTCTTACAACATGAAACCGCTAAGCCTAGCTATTTTTTTACTTTTAATTAATTTTGGTCTAGGCGCGCAGGCCATAAAGAATTACCCAAGTGCCGGCACATTGTTAGCAGCTACCGAGCATCAAAATCATCATTATTTTTTTTATGCTTCAATGAATTCTTCTATTGTGGTTATTGATAAAACCACCTTAAAAGACTCAATGATACAAATAGGTTTTTCCTGGGTTCAAAATGTTACTGTGATGCCTACTGGATTTTTGTTTTTTGCCTACGATGATACTTTAAAGAAGTCTATTTTATGGTCCTTTGATTTTGAAAAGGGCTTAATAAATACGGGTGTTGTTCATGAATCAAATCAGACCAAGGTAATCATGCCTTTTTATAGAAGCAATACCTTAGTGATTCTGGCATTGGATGAAACTTGGAAAGTGTATCGTTATAATGAAGCGCAACGTAAACCAGAGTTGCTTTTTAGTACCCCCAATTTCATTGATGACATTATTTTATTGAGTAATAAGGTTGTTGCTCAGGTGAGAATTAATTCGCAGAGCAAGTATGAATTTTGGCTGTGTCAACAAGATTCGTCAAAAATACTATTTGAAGCTAGTTATCCTCCAAGCTTTCAGCAGCCCTCTTTGCTGGGTGTGGATAGAGATACCGCCTATTTCTCTTTGCCTCGCAAAACTACCTCAGAGATATTTACCACCGTGTATAAATTACATGTCAATGGGGCTGATTCTTTTGGTAGAACTAGTATTAGAACCATGCGTTCTTCCTTTTGGAATGAAAATAAGTTTAAAGAGTCTTATCCTATTGCTGAGAACGGCATTGTTCTATTTGTTCCAGAGGCATATCACCCTAATAGTTTACCCTTGGTTCAATTTAATTTAAGCACTTTAACTATGAGAAGCATTTTGCTAAAATCTTCTACTGCTTTTATAGGAAACAGACCTTGGGAATTAACTAATTTGGGCAATAACAGGTGGCTTACCAGAAACAAAGTGAGTGGCCTTGAGTTGGCTGCTCTAAAAGGAGATACCTTATTTGAAGTGGCTGATTTTTGGAATGGTCCATCCAATGGCGTTCAGTATTATTTTGGAGCCCGCATGGGTTCGGCCTTTTACGGGGATTCCTTGTTTTTTTTAAGTAGCAATGGTAAAGATGCCAAATGGTATTTGAGCTTTCAAGAAGGGGATGAGCAAAAAATACATCAAATGATGCCCATTCCTTCTAATAATAGTATTGATAAGAGGAGGATAAATTTTTTGTATCCTACCCAACGGGGTTGTTTTGTAAGTTATGAAACAACAGGCAATATTCTTCCAGCTTTAGTGTATTATCCTTTTGCAGCTTCGCCTTTGGTTCAACCCGAAGAAACCACCGCCAAAGAAGGCGAGTGGATGCGGCAATTTTCGGAGGTGTCTGGCAGCTTAAATTCGTCTAACAGGGTATTGGTAAGTGGTTTATTGGTGAACCAAGAAAGCGAAGCTTACATCAGCCTAGACAAAGAGGTTTACGACCCTTTGATGGATGCAGATACCAAAGAACCCTTGCAAGGCTTAGGCTCTCAACATATTATTAAGCTCGATAAAAATGGCAATAGGCTTTGGGATTTTACCTATGGAGCCCCAGTTTTCTCTGGAAATACCCGTATGGACCTTCAGCCCAATGGCGATATGATTATAGCAGGTTGTGCTTGGCATTATGCGGTCATTGGAAAAGACTCCAATGAGAATAACAACGTGAATTATATTCTAGCATTAGACGGCAAAACCGGTCAGCCTAAGTGGTCTGAATGGTTTATGCCTAAACCTAGAAACAGCGCTACCGAAGAAATAGAAGCCTTAACCTGCGACAGTAAAGGGAATATTTACATGGTGGTGAAAGTTCGAGGCACCCAATTTTCTTATGATAACATCAACTTTGTTTTGAGTAAACCCGATGCCCATGTATTGATAAAATTAAGCGAAGTGGGCACTTCTATCTGGGCACATGAATTAATGGGAGATTGGGGAGGCATTTGGACAGGCACTGTGGTAAAGATTTTAGTGGATGAAACCCAAGATCAAGTGATTACCTTAAATACCCAAGCGGCCTATTACAATACCTTTAGCTCTTGCGATTTTACAGATTGGTATGTTACCTACTCGGCAGTGGATGCCAATAATGGAAAGCTAAGATGGAAAAGAGAACTCACTTTTTCTGATTTAGGTGGCATGCTTACCTTAGAAAAGTCTGCCAACAATATGCTCATGAGTACAGGTTATTTTAGAGGTTGGGTAGAGTTGAACCAAAATAGAGTTGTTACACCAAGAGATAAAGACTGTCATCAAACACGTGCCTTTAGGTTGGTGTTAAACCCCATCAATGGCGAGGTGTTATATCATACCTTATTCTCTTTCCCCAATTATCTACCTGTTAGAACAGCTAAGAATAATGAGGTGGTGTGGGAAATAGGTTTAAACAAAACGCTGAGTACCGACAGAGATTTTCACCTTTCGCTTCTTGCCAATGATTTACATGGTAGGCCGTTTGAACCAATAAAAATTGAAAAGGCTACCGATGACGGCAGTTTTGGGTATAACGGCAGAATAGCTATTAAGGATGGATATGTTTGGTTAAGTGATGTTTCTTCAAGGCAATTTGGGCCGTTTTTTAGTAATGTTACAGAGGCCAGTACGGTGAGTATTGTTCGACTTAAATTACCAGCAGCAGCAGCCCTCTCCAACAATTATCAGGTAGAGGCCTTGGAAGAAAAATTACTGTTGGGTCCTAATCCTTTTAGCCAACAATTGCAATTGAGCTATCCAGAGCCGGGCTATTATAAAAGCCTTGAAGTATATGATTTATCTGGGAAGTTTATCTTAACTCAACCATTATTAAGCGAGGTAGACGTAGAAAAAATAGACATGAGCGCCTTACCAGATGGGTTGTTTATCTTTAAATTCATAGGGAACGAGAATGTGTTGGTTAAGAAATTAATCAAGGAGTAAAATTTCTTTGGGCGCTTTTGTATGATGCCAACATTAGGCGTGTATAAAATTATCTATTAAGGTTTTAGTAGCCCTTATTTTTGCCCTGTTTTGTACGCCATTGTCGACATAGAAACCACAGGAGGGCATCCCACTCAAAATCGGATTACCGAGCTGTCTATCTATGTGCACGATGGCCAACAAGTGGTGTCGCACTTCGAAACCCTTGTAAATCCTGAGATTCCCATCCCGCCCTATATTCAGGCTTTTACCGGCATCACCAATGATATGGTGGCAACGGCACCCAGCTTTCAAGAAATTGCCGAACAGGTTTACACCATTCTGCAAGGCAATATTTTTATTGCGCACAATGTAAACTTCGACCATAGTTTTATCAAGAATCAATTGGCCGAGGTAGGCTTTGAGTTGAATGTAAAGAAGCTGTGTACGGTTAGACTGAGTCGAAAAATTGTGCCGGGCCACCGCTCGTATAGCTTAGGCAACATTTGCTCGTCGTTAGGTATTCATTTGCAAAATAGACACCGAGCCGGGGGAGATGCCCTTGCCACGGTTAAACTATTTGAGCACCTGTTGGCAAACGATACCGAAAAACAGATTGAAGAATCTTTAAAGCGCGGTTCTAAAGAGCAACAGCTTCCTCCGAATGTAAGTAAGGCCGATTTTGAGAAATTGCCCAAAGCGCCAGGGGTGTATTACTTTGTCAACGAAAACGGATTGGCAGTGTACGTGGGCAAAGCCAAAAACATTCGAAGCCGTGTAGCCAGCCATTTTAGCGGGAACTTAAAGTCTAAGCAAAAGCAAAACTTTATGCGTGATATTTATGGCTTTAGCTTTACCGCTACGGGCAATGAGCTTTTAGCTATATTGCTCGAAAGCCACGAGATTAGAAGGCTTTGGCCTAACGAGAATCGCTCTCAGAAACGCATCAGCCAAGTGTATGGATTGTATGACTATTTGGATCAAAACAATAAAATACGATTTGGCATAGATAAGGTAAGAAAAGAGTTAAAGCCATTGGTAACCTTTGGCACCCATGCTGCTGCCTTACAATACCTCAACAGCATGATTGATGAGTATGGCTTATGCCCAAAGCTTTGCAATAGCCAAACCAACCAAGGGCAGTGTATTTCTGTGAAGAACGAAATTTGTGATGGCTATTGCTTGGTGCAAGAAAATGTAGCTGAATACAATGCCAAAGCGCAGTCGTTTTTCGACCAATTAATGGCCGATAAAAAAACATTTTATATCGTGGGTAAGGGTAGAAACTACAAAGAGCAAAGTGTAATTATATATGAACCGGGCAGCTTTGTGGGTTATACTTTTCTCTCGCTTAAAGAGCAAATAGATTTCGACCAAGTAAAAGAAAATTGCGAGGCTTTAAAAATCAATAGCCTTATGGAGTCTGTGTTAAGCCAAGTGGTGAGTGGCGAAAAGAGCAAAGGTTATAAGGTGTACACACAAATGCGCATGGCCATGCATTAAACCTTGCTAGGTTCAAATAAAAAATTCTTACAAGCCACAATCATTTCATCATCTATTTCTGTAAGTTCTGCTGTGGTTACTTCATTTACTAGAGCAGGGTCGTACGCTGTTTTAACCTTGATGTAATTGCTGGTAAATCCATACATGGTATTGCCATCGCTTTCGGCTTCCCATAATACTGGATAGGTTTTACCAATATGTTCTTCATAAAAGGCTCTACGCTTTTTATCCGACAATATATGCAGCATCTTGCTTCTATCTGCACGCACGTGCATAGGTACTTTTCCTGGCAATTTATAAGCTGTGGTATTTACACGTTCGCTATAGGTAAACACATGAAGATAAGATACTGGTAGCTCATTTAAGTAATGATAGGTTTCTAAAAACAACTCGTCTGTTTCTCCCGGAAACCCAACAATTACATCCACGCCAATGCAACAATGAGGCATCAATTGCTTTATTTTTTCTACCCTCGATGTATATAAATCGGTAAGGTATTTTCTGCGCATGCTTTTTAAAAGGGTATCCGAACCCGATTGAAGTGGTATGTGAAAATGAGGCACTATCTTCTTAGATATCGCCACCCATTCGATGATTTCGTCACTCAATAGATTTGGTTCAATGCTACTAATTCTAATGCGTTCTAAACCTTCAACAGTTTCTAAAGCTTTAAGTAATTGATAGAAATTCTCATCGGTGCCTATGCCAAACTCGCCCGTATTTACTCCAGTTAGCACAATCTCTTTGGTGCCTTGAGCCACAATTTCGTGGGCTTGTTTTAGCACATTTTCGATGGTATCACTTCTGCTTTTTCCGCGGGCTAACGGGATGGTACAAAAAGAACAAAAATAGTCGCAGCCATCTTGTACTTTTAAGAAAGTGCGGGTTCTATCGCCAATAGAGTAGGAGGAGTGATATTCTAGTACCTCTTTAATTTTGCCATCTTTTACCTCTGCCATTTCTTTTTTTCGGGCTGAACCGATATGCTGATGGATGTTAAATTTTTCGGCAGCACCTAAAACCAAATCAACCCCCTCGATGCGGGCAATCTCTTGTGGTTTTAATTGCGCATAACAACCAATAATGGCAACAAAAGCATTAGGATTATGTCTTAAAGCCTCCTTTACAATGCGTTTGCATTTTTTGTCGGCGTTGTCTGTTACAGAACAAGTATTAATAACATACACATCTGCTCCCTCCTGAAACTGCACCTTGGTATAACCTTCAGAAAGCAAGGTTCTGCCAATGGTAGAGGTTTCGGAGAAATTTAGTTTACAACCTAAGGTATAGAAAGCTACTGATTTAGACATATTTGGGGCGCAAAAGTAACCATTATCTCTAAAAGGCACAAAAAAGAAAATTTGTAAATTAAGGATTATTTAAGTCACTCATTTATTGGATATAATGTCTAAGTAGTATATTGTAACTTGAATGAAGAAAAGTGTACTCGTTTTTATTGTGCTTATTTTACCAGTTTTGGTATGGGCTCAAAATTGTAGAATTGTAACGGCCTCCAATAAGGTTTGTCTAGGGAATACCATGTTGTTTACCGTTACCTTTGATGCAGGCTTTACGGCCTCATCGTATGCGTGGAATTTTGGTAATTCAGCTACTAGCTCGCAGGCTAGTCCCGTATATCAATATCCCGCGCGTGGTGTTTTTACCCCCACCGTCACTGTAAATTTTTTAGGAGGCGGCTCTTGCACTGTTAGCGGAGAGCCTATCAGAGTAGTTGGAAATCCTTCTGCCGATTTTAATATCACTACTACTGCATCCCAGTGTTTTAAAAATAACCAGGTTTGTATCACAGATTTATCTGCACCTGGCCAAGACAATGCACCCATTCAAACACGTTTATTCTTATGGGGCGATGGTGGATTCTCTAATCAAAGTCCACCAGTAGGCAATTCCCTTTGCTATAACTACAGTAATCCAACGGGAGGGGTATATACCCTCACCATAGAAGTGTATGATACCAATAACTGTTCGGCACGAAGAGAAAGAAAAGATGCCATTACAGTATTTGCCAAAATGCAGGAGGTAAGTTTCAGAACCAACTACACCACCCAATGTTTTGCTACTCCGGCTGTTTTTACCAATACTTCTAAAATTCCTTTATCCCAAGTAAAAAGTTATCAGTGGGATTTTGGCGATAGTACTTCTGCCACTAGCCCTTGGACAGGCTTTACACATACTTATACCAAAACAGGTATTTTTACAGCACGTTTAATGGTGGAAGATATCAACGGCTGCAGAGATACAGCCATCATTTCACCTGCAGGTGAAAACTATAGGTTAGATTCAACCATCTATTTAGACAAGGTAAAGACATGTTACAACATGAATAGCTTCACCTTTACCTCCAGAAATTTTTATCCTGGCATCATTGTTAATTGGGCCATCTATAAAGTAGGCAATCCTTTCCAAATAGATTCCATTACCCTAACCAATATGGATAGTGTTTCTTTTACCGATTGTGGGCAGTTTAGGTTAAGTATGTATGTAAGGCTTGGCAATTGCTCATTTAGAAGAGATACCTTGTTAGAAGTCTTAGGGCCAAAAGCCGTGGTTGAAACTCCACTCGACCGAGTGAATAATAGCATTCAATGCGAAATCCACGATACGGTTATTTTTAGAGGGCCGCCACCGGCAGATAGAAGTTGCTTCTATCAAAATTCTACTATTTTAAGGGTGTGGGATTTCGACGATCCATTTGCCCCACCTTGTACCACCGATACCAAATTAAATATCAATGTGGGCCAAAATTGTCGATACAGTAAAGACAGCCTTAATGTTTGGCACAATTATACCAATGGCAAAGAGCGCTGCTATTATCCTAAATTAACACTCACCGATCTGGCTACAGGTTGCACGCATTATGATACCACCAGCCTTAAACTGATGGCGCCAGATGCTGGCTGGGATAGCACGATTAATCCCATTCGCAGGGGTTTATATTATACAGGCATACCTTGTTTAAAAGCAGGCATCACCTTTCATCTTGACGAAACTTTGCCTCTATGCGGTCGAGAACAAGCTTGGATCATGACAGATACTGCTTGCGATAATGCTACCTGGATAAAAATTGATTCAACCGTAAATACATTTGATTATAGTTACCAATCTACCTGTAGCAAAGATGGAAAAGTAACAGTGGGCTTAATCATTAAAAATGGGCTAGATAAAAATGGTAATCCATGTTACGATACCGCATACTACCCTGTTATGTTTACTTTTTTTCCGCTCGACCCAACCTTTGATATCACCACCGTTAGTACCGGCTGCGGGCCATTTGTAATCAAAGTAACCCTGCGTGATAGTATTCAAGATAGTTTGGTAAAAGCGGCTTTTACTGGTAGTGTAGGCCGAACCCTGTTTTTTGGCCCCACCGATTCTATCATTCCATCACAGTATTTTACCTTTCCTACTCCAGGAATTAAGCGCATTAAACTCGAATTATACAATACCCGTGGATGTGTATTGGATTTTCAGAAGGATGTCTTTTTTGGCTTCTTTAAAACTTTTCAACCTGATAAAGAAATTATTTGTTTGGGTGATTCTGTAGAGCTAAAAGACAACGTAAGTTATTACAACAGCACAGTGCCCTATTGGAAAGACCCCGCCCGAGCCGCTGCTGGAAAAGAGCAACTCTATTGGGATTTTGGGGATGGCAGAGGCTTTGCCACATCTGGTCCTAATCCTAAATTTAAATACACCAAAGTGGGTAATTATCGCTTAAGGATGGTTGCCGTGGATAGCGTGGGTTGTAGAGACACTTTTTTATACAGCATTTTGGTGAAGGTAGTAGACCTACAAGCTGCTGTAAAAAGTATGCAAGCAAGGTATTTATGCGCCCCGCAAATATTATCGTTTGAAGATCGCAGCATTTACACCGATTCTAGTGCCTTATACAATCAAGCGCCTTATGATGCCATTGCCTCTTGGCGCTGGGATTTTGGAGACAACAAAACACCAAGCTTGTTGCGAAACCCTGTTCATGCCTTTACCGCCAATGGCAATTATAATGTTAAGCTAGTGGTGCGTACAGGCAAGGGTTGTGCAGATTCTGCCTTTGTACCTATATTTATTGATGGCCCTCGACCTAAATTCGATATCATTGGAGATACCATTGGTTGCGCACCATTTACAGTAAATCTTAAGAATACTACAGGATATCCGCTCATCAATTGGGTATGGTATTTTAGAGATCAACTCAACTCGGTGGCAAGTACCAAGCTAGATACCAATGTTAAGTTTACCTATGTTAATCCGGGTACCTATAAGATTTATGTGGTAGGTGAAGACACCATATTTGACCCACTTACCGGAAACTTTAAAACCTGTTTAGCGGTTTTCCCAGATTCGTTAAATCCCAATGCAGAACGCCGCACCGTAAGGGTATTACCTTCTATTGGTGCCAATATCATTGGGCCAGATACGGTTTGTTTGAACGAACCCTTTGATTTAATAGCAAGACCTCGCGGTTTATATCAAGGCTTTAATTGGTATATTACCGATACCAGTAATGGGGTTCAAGAATTGTTCCCAGATACAGTCTTTACCCATACGTATAATAGATCGGGCGTGTATAGAGTAAAAATGTTTCCTTTATTAAGCGGAAACCAATGTACAGATACCAGCAGCAAACTGATTACCGTATTGGATGTAAAAGCAGATTTTGAGATGGATCAAACCGAATTGCCTTTGGTTAAATTTACCAATAAATCTACTGGTGCGGTGCGGTACGAATGGAATTTTGGTCATCCAGTTTCTGGTCCCAAAAACTTCTCAACCCTCGAAAATCCTACCCATAATTTTGTGGGAGACTCTGGCTCATTTTTGGTATGCTTAAAAGCCTTTAATGCTCAAGATTGTGTTGATTCTATCTGCAAATTAACACTACCTGCCGAGATTAGAATTAAGATACCGAATGTGTTTACACCTAATAACGATTTCGTAAACGACGCTTTTGATATAGACGCTGTTGGTATCATCAAATATCGCTTAGACATTTTTAATAGATGGGGCGAGAAGGTTTATGTTTCAGAGAGGGATGGTTTTGGCAACGATGGCATTAACTGGAATGGCAGGGTTAGAAACGATGGAAGAGAATGCCCAGAAGGCACCTACTTCTTTGTTTTTAACTATCAATTAGCCAATATGCTAGAGGCAAAGGAAGTGCATGGAACCATTACACTTATTAGAGACAAGTAGTTAAATAAACTTGTCTTTTCTGAGTACTTCAACCGTACTGATAAAAGCCACAATGCTAAACTTGTCGAAATACTTGGCGGAAAGAGTTTCCATGATTTTAAGTGCTACCTCTTCTTTTACTAAGGTTTCGATTTTAATGTTTCTACCTTCCCAATCGGTAAAATGTTTGGAGTGAATGCCTTCTCCTTCTACCTCATCAATGGTATAGCCTTTACATCCGCATTCTTTAATGTCTTTGATAATCTTGTGTTGCAAAGCATCTAAGGCAATAATGGTTACTAATTTTAACGGGACAAGTTTCATATTAATGACATAATAAGGTGGCAAAATAATGATAGAGTGGAATGCCTAAAGTTACATTAAATGGAAAAGCAACTGCTAAGGCCGCAGTGAGGTAATAACCTGGATTGGCTTCTGGAATGGCAATCCTGACGGCTGCAGGCGCAGCGATGTAAGAAGCACTGGCACACAAGACTCCAAAAATGGTGGCAGTGCCCACATTTAATCCAATTAACGAAGCCAACCAAATGCCTATAAATGCATTGATGATAGGAATAGCAATTGCAGCAGATATGAGCCTAAATCCAACTTTCTTTAAATCGCTCAACCTTCTACCAGTTACTAAGCCAACTTCTAGTAAAAACAAACATAATACTCCTTTAAATGGTGCGTCAAAAAATGCATTTACTTGCTCAAAGCCTTTGTCGCCAGATGCCAAGCCTATAAGCAGGCCGCCAATAAGTAGCACAAAGCCTTTGCCAGTAAGTAATTCTTTTAATATTTCTTGTTGGGTGTTGAGTGTTTCTGCTTCTCCTGGTTGGTTGCGTTTTGCCAAATACAAGGCCACCATAATGCCAGGCACTTCCATAATGGCCAAAAGTGCACTTACAAATCCTTCAAACGGAATTTGATTGGTCTCCATATGCACAATGGTTTGGCTAAAAGTAACCACACTCACCGAACCAAAATGTGCTGCCATTGCAGCCGCATTAATAGAATCGAAACCAGCAATGCGTTTTAGAATTTGATACGCGTATATAGGAATCAATAAACACATCAAAATGGCTATGAGTCCTGATTGGTAGAATTCTACAAAAGGTGTATGGGTAAGTTTTACCCCTCCTTTAATGCCTATAGCAAACAATAGGTAAACTGTTAAACCAAGGTACATTCCTTCGGGCAGTTTTAAATCACTGCGAATAATGGTGGCAAAAACCCCCAACACAAAGGCCAATACCATGGGAGAGCTTAAACTGTTTAATAACGTATCTATCATATTGCCTTAAAATGGATAACCCACCCCGATATTAAAAATTGTTTGGTTCCATAATTCACCCAAGTTTCCATATTCATCAAATACATATCTTTCTTTTTCGGGTCTTCTTGGGTCAAATATAGGGATGGCAGCATCTAATCTTAAAATTAAAAAGTCGAGGTTTAGTCGCATCCCTACGCCTCCGCCTACCGCCAATTGTTTGTAGAAATTGTCAAAGGTAAACACTGCACCTTCTCTGCCATCATCAATAATACGCCAAATGTTGCCCGCATCTGTAAATACAGCTCCTTCAATAAAATGGTCGTAAATATTAAATCTATATTCTAACGAAACCTCTAATTTTACATCACCACTTCTGTCTAAGCCTCCCTCATCTGTATAAGTGCCAGGGCCAATAGACCTTGGTAAGAAGGCCCTGATACTGTTGGCGCCACCGGTAAAGAATCGTTTGTCGAACGGAATAAAATCAGGGGAGTTGCCAAATGGCACTGCTACTCCAATGGCAAGCCTTCCAGCCACTCTATTGTTTACATCCAAAAAATGGTTGTAACGTAAATCGGCAAAGGTTTTGGCGTACTGAAAATACCTTACCCCAAAAAAGGTCCTGAATCCACTATCATTGGGTGACACATTCAATGCTTTATTTCCAAGGTCAAGCAAACTTCCCGCTAATTCAAGTACATCCCATTTAATAAAAGTAAAGTTTTTTCTTTTAGGGTCGTTTTGATTGTTAAAGATAAAGCCCCCTCTAAAACTGGTAACAAAGTTATTGCTAAATACACTCTGTAAATAAGGGTCGTTCTTACTTTGCTCTGCAAGTTCATCACTATTAAATGCCGTCTTTATATAACTAATTTCGGTAGGCACAAAGTAATAACTAAACTGCTTTCTACTGATTTGGTATATAAAAGACAAACCATACACATTCCTTATCCAGTCGATGTTTCGCTCCCAAATGGTAGAAGCGGTTAAGATACTTCTATTGGTGCTATTGCTATTTTTTTTATCTAATCTATCTAACAATAGAAGCTTTGGAAAAATCAAACTGGCGCTTAGATTCGACTCAAAGCTATTAAAGAGTGGTCGCTTGGGAATGCCTTCTCCACGCTGCGCTTCAACCGATAGACGATACGTGAGTTGAAGTATTTCTGCGTTTCCAAAAATATTATTATTGGCCAAAGTTATTTGAGAGGCAATACCATAGTTACGCCCTGTTGAGTTTGATACTAGGTTAGACTGGTCGGAGGTGATGGCTTGTGGCTCGATGATAAAATCATATTTATTGGTAGGTTGAAGCCTAATGAAGTAATCAATGCTGGCACTATCTGTGCCGCTATTAGAGGGTATAGCATTTAGGTTAACAGCCCTAAAAATTCTAAGTTCATTTAATTTCCCAAAACTAGCATTTGCCAAGTTTTCTTTAAAAATTGTACCCGGTTTAACCAGAATGGAGTTTTGTAATACTGCTGGGTTTAACTTATAGGTATTAAGAAAATAGTAGAAGTCGCCAAAAGATAAACTGTCTTTACTCCATGTTAGGGTGTCTATTACGTTTGGTTCAACCCGTACCCCAACACTTTTTATGGTGTACGGTTTGAACCGATGAAAGTCGATGGGATTGGCAATATTAATTCCTACGTCTGCTTGAAAGTTTCCTATATTGGTGTCTATGTCAAAATTTACTAAGTCTTTGTTAAAATCATAATAACCTTGATTTCTGTACAACTCTGCAAGCCTTGTTTTTTCTTTTAGGAACTGCTCTAACGAAACTTTAAAAGTATATTTCACATGCGAATCGTCCATGTTTTGGCGAGCAATCGAATCTAGTACCTTGTCGGCTATATGTAAACTTACCGTTCTAATTTTGTAAGGTGTATTAGGTTTTACTAGATAACTCACCTTTTTCTTATGAATTCTGCCTGAGGTTTTGTAGGTGATTTCTGGATAATAGTACCCTTGGGTTTTCAGGTAATTTTTCATGCCTGTTACTGAAGCTTCTATTAAGGAGCTATCTAACACCACTGGCGCTTCGCCTATGTTTATCTGAAAAAATCTGCCAATCTTAGATTGAGGAAATCTCGACCCTAGCTTATAAGACCTAAGTCCAACACGAGTTAACCCTATTAATTTTTTATTGGGCTTTTGCTTGATGTAATCAGTTAAATCAGACCCCAACAGAATAGCATCTCTTGTTCCACTTACTTTAATATCATTTTCGTATAAAAAGGCACCTTCTTTTCTAGCAAGTTTTGGTAAATTGCAGGCCTGCAAAATAACCGTGAGCAAAAGCAACACATATAAGGAGCGTATTTTTACAAAGGCCGACATCAAGTTTGTAAAGTCTTTAAGCGAAAGAAGTTTTAGATATGCAAATAAGCTATTTGTTGCCGAAGGTAACAAATCTGTCATGGATATCTTATCCTCAGGCTTAGTGCCACATCATATATTTTGTTTACAAGGTTGGATTGGTTTAAGCCAACCACTGCTGCTAAACAACGCAACCATTAGCTTTGTAAAGGAAAAAGAGATTGAACAATTAAGTTCCCTTAAAAGCACCCGCGAGGTAGTGGCTATTTTCGAGATGCCAGCGCCTCGGTTCAACCCGAAAAGCCTTGCTGGCCTTACTTTAGCCCTTGATACTTTACAAGACCCTGGCAACCTTGGCACCCTCATTCGTTTAGCCGATTGGTATGGCATACCTACTATCTTATGCTCTGAGACAACGGTAGATTGTTACAACGCTAAGACAGTTCAGGCCACCATGGGCTCTTTAGGAAGGGTAGAAGTAGTGTATGGAAATTTAAGTCAATGGTTTGCTACCCTAGAAATTCCAGTATTTGCGGCCGAAATGAATGGGACACCTTCTAGAGAAGTATTGTTTCCAAAAGATTGTATCTTACTCATAGGTAACGAAGGGCAGGGTGTAAGCCATCCCCTTAGGCCATTTATCCAACAATCAATCACCATCGAAAGACGAGGGAAAGCCGAAAGTTTAAATGCCGCAATGGCAACAACCATCCTCGTAGACCGGTATTTTGGTCAGGTTTTTTAGGTCGGCATAGCAATTGCAAAATTAACCCTACCCAAATCTAAGAAAGAAAGTTAAAGATATGAATAAAGAGCGTGATGCCTTGATTTTTAGTAATATAATATCCGATGAAGGAGATTCATCTGACTTCATTTCCTTGCTAAGCCAGGAAGAAGAAGACCAAATGAACAAGGAAGATATGCCCGAAATGCTGCCAATTTTACCGCTTAGGAATACCATTTTGTTTCCTGGTGTGGTGATTCCGATTACGGTGGCACGCGATAAATCTATTCAACTGCTAAAAGAGGCCAACAAATCTGCTGATAAGCTGGTGGGGGTAGTGGCACAAAAATCTTCCGAAATAGAAGAGCCCAATCGTGAAGATCTTTACGATATTGGTACCATGGCCACCATTTTACGCATGATTAAAATGCCCGATGGTAGCACGATGGCGGTCATACAAGGTAAACGCAGGTTTAGATTAGAAGGAGCCCTAGAAACAGAACCTTACCTTCGCTCTGCCATAGTTCCATTGCAGGAGCCCGATTTAATAGAGAGCGCAGAAACTAGCGCCATGTCAGAGTCTATCAAAGACTTTGCCCAACGCATCATCAATGTTTCTCCGCATATCCCAAGTGAAGCAGGCAACGCCCTAAAGAAAATAAAAAGCCCTACTTTCTTAATCAACTTTGTGGCTTCTAACCTCAATGCAGAGTTGGCTGTAAAGCAAGAAATTTTAGAAGAAATTAGCTACCTCGGCAGGGCTCAAAAAGTATTGGAAGCCCTTAAAAAAGATTTTCAACTCACCGAGCTTAAGGCACAAATAGAAAGCAGGGTAAGGGGCGATTTAGACAAGCAGCAAAGAGATTACTTCCTACACCAGCAAATTAAAGCCATTCAAGAAGAGTTGGGTGGCGATTCGCCAGAAAAGGATATCGAGAACCTACAGAAATTAGCTGCCGAGAAAAAATGGGATGCTAAGGTGGCCGAGTCATTTGCCAAAGAGCTCGATCGTTTAAGACGCACCAACCCCATGGCGCCCGATTATAGCATTCAGCTTAATTACCTACAACTATTATTAGAACTTCCTTGGAATGATTACAGCAAAGACAACTTTGATTTAAAGCATGCCGAGAAAATTCTGAACGAAGACCATTTTGGCTTAGAAAAAGTAAAGCAAAGAATCTTAGAATACTTGGCTGTACTTAAGCTAAAAAATGATATGAAGAGCCCCATCCTTTGCCTATACGGCCCTCCAGGGGTGGGAAAAACTTCTTTAGGAAAATCTATCGCCAAAGCCCTTGGCAGAAAATATGCCCGTGTAGCCTTGGGTGGCCTAAGCGACGAAAGCGAAATACGCGGCCATCGCCGTACCTATATTGGCGCCATGCCTGGCCGTATCATACAAAATCTAAAAAAGGTTAAGACCAACAACCCTGTATTTGTATTAGACGAGGTAGATAAGATGGGCACCAGCTTTAGGGGCGACCCAAGCAGCGCCTTACTCGAAGTGCTAGACCCAGAACAAAACGGAACCTTCTATGATAACTATGTAGAGATTGAGTACGATTTGTCTCATGTGATGTTTATTGCTACTGCTAATTCTTTAGATAGCATTCAGCCGGCCTTACTAGATAGGATGGAAATCATCGAAATCAATGGTTACACCTTAGAAGAGAAAGTTCAAATAGCTAAGAAATACCTTATCCCAAAACAAAAGTCGAACCACGGCTTAAAAAAGGGCGATTTTGAATTGAGTGATGAAGTATTGATGAAAATTATCGATGGCTATACACGCGAAAGCGGCGTGCGTGGCTTAGAAAAACAAATTGCTTCTGTTGCTCGTCATATCGCCCGCGAAAAGGTGCTTGGGTCAAAATATATTAAAAAAATAACTCCCGAAAAGTTGGTAGAAATATTGGGTGTAGAGCGTGGCGAAAAAGAAATTTACCAAGGCAATGATGTGGCCGGAGTGGTTACTGGTTTAGCTTGGACCAGCGTGGGCGGAGAAATACTCTTTGTAGAAAGCATTCTCTCTAAAGGCAAAGGGAAGCTCACTTTAACAGGTCATCTGGGAGAAGTCATGAAAGAGTCGGCCATTACCGCCTTAAGTTATTTAAAAGCCAATGGTCAAAAGTTGGGCATAGATGAGCGTGTGTTCGACCAATATGATTTGCATATTCATGTGCCTGCTGGTGCCGTACCAAAAGATGGTCCTTCGGCAGGAGTAACCATGCTCACCTCTTTGGCATCGGTATTTACACAAAGAAAAGTGCGCCCGCATTTGGCTATGACAGGAGAAATTACCCTTAGAGGTAAAGTGCTTCCGATTGGTGGTGTAAAAGAAAAAATATTAGCAGCCAAACGTGCAGGTATCACCGATATTCTATTGTGTGAGGCCAACCGCAAAGATGTGATGGAAATTAAAGCAGATTATCTTAAAGAGCTTAACTTTCATTATGTAAAAGAAATGTATGAGGTGATAGACTTTGCTTTGCTGCCCGAAAAAGTGGCCAATCCATTGTCGCTTCAGGTAGAAACACCAGAAGCAAAAACCAACAAATAATTAAGCATCATACTTATCCAAAAGCTTTAGCAATATGGCAAAGTCTTTTGGGTAAGGAGCAGTTACTAAGTAATCTTTATCAAATAGATTAAAAGAAATTTGGTAGGCATGCAAAGCCACGCGTTTCATCATAGGGTCTGCATTCTCCCACTTACTTTCTTTAAACTTACTCTTAAACTGCGACAAGTAAGGCATCTTGCCACCATAGGTGGTATCTGCTACCAAAGGAAATTTTTGAGCCGCTAGGTGAATGCGTATTTGGTGTAATCGTCCGCTTACAGGCTCGGCTTGAACCAAAGTATGATGCCTATAAACTTTTAAAGTACTTACAATAGTCTCCGAAGGCTTTCCCTCTTTAAGGTCTATTTTGGCAATGCCTTTGGCGG
>CAYUDC010000037.1:0-12990 GCA_964443415.1 uncultured Chitinophaga sp.
AAAATGCATACCCGGCAATAATTTGGTGTATTTTAGATAACCTCCCAAAGGCAAACTCAATGAATACATGTTTTGCGGTGGCACATCTATTTTACCTTTCACCTGAATGCGTGCGCTTAGGTTGCTCACCGAAAAAGTGACCAAGTCTAAGCCAATGTTCTTGGCTTGAACCGAATCTAAACTGATCGCATCTTCTGCTGTTTCTTTGGTAGCTGGTGCGTCATTAGGCGTCTCGCCGCAGGCAAGCAGTAGGCTGCTTAATACCAACACAGCAATAGTTTTTAAATGTATGGATGTATGAATCATCTTAATAATTTTTTTGAAGTTGAATAATCATTTCATTATAGTTCTGAACCAATGCCAAATACCTTGTTTGTGTTTGGATGTATTGATTCCACAAGAGTATAAAAGATAGATAATTTATCTCTCCTTGTTCATACTGTTTATTGGCAGCCTCTCTTAAGGCAATAGATTGAACCAATGCGTTTTCTTTATAATAAACCAACAAGGAATCTTGTCTTTGTATTTTTTCTTTGAGCAAAGCATGTTGCTGCGTGTATTGTGTAAGTTGGTAATTTACTTGCTTCTCGCTCATACGCGCGCCCAATTTAGCGGTGGCTATTTTGCTTTGGGTCGACCCAAAAAACAATGGCACACCCACCCCCATTTGCACTGTTTGAAATCGCTGCGAAGCACTGTAAAACTTGTCGTCGTTGCCTATCCCTTGAATCGATAGATTACCATATCCCACAAATAAATTGGGCAAAGCACGTGCCTTCTCTAATCGGTAGTTGGCTTGAGCCAATTGTTGCTGTTGTTGCAAGTACTTTGCAGGGGCTGCTTCTAATGACATGGCCATAGCAGCAGGCTTAGACAGTTGCAAATCGCCCTTTGGAACAAAGACAAGGTTGGTGTCTAATAGCAATTGTAACTTAAGTTCAAAAGAAAATTTATCATTTAACAATTGCGTTAATTGAATCAGTGTTTCGGCACGTTGCTGACTTAAATACGCTGTTTCGGTGATGTCTGTTTCGCCCGATTGATTGCGCAGTTTGGCCAAGGATAGCAACTGAAGCATTTGCTTGTCGGCATCCTTATAAAGGCCTTCTAACAATTGTATTTTAATTAATTCGGTAAAGGCCAAACTTAACTCGGCTTCCAATTCTTTGAGGGTAAGCACCTCTGATGTTTGCGCCAGTTGCCATTGTTGGTTTAACACTTTACGTTGTCGATGATACACCGTAGGAAACTCAAAGGTTTGCGATACATCAAAACGATTATCGGTGTACACACTGTTAAACTGTCCGCGCTCAAACACCAAGTTGGTATTGGGAATGTCAAAGGCTTGTGCCCGCATTTTTTGCGCATACATAGCTTGCAACTTAGCGGCCTCTAACTTGGGATTTTTTTGCCAAAGCAATTGCTTGGCTTCCTCTAAGGTAATAGGTGTTTGGGCGCTCAGGGTTTGGGTTGACCCAAGCGTTAGCGATAGCAATACGATTACTTTAACCAAGATGGGTGTTTCTTTATTTCGTTCGAACCAAATATATAAGACAGGCAAAATAAATAAGGTAAGAAAGGTGGCAATAAGCAAACCGCCAATCACTACTGTTGCCAAAGGCCTTTGCACTTCTGCCCCAGCCCCATTGCTAATGGCCATAGGTAAGAAACCTAAAGAAGCTACCGCGGCTGTCATTAACACCGGTCTTAGTCTTAAAGCTGCCCCATTCATGACAGCTTCTTTTAAGGTTAATCCACCTTGTTTGAGTTGACGATTAAACTCGGTTACCAATACAATTCCGTTAAGCACTGCCACGCCAAACAATGCAATAAAGCCAATGCCCGCAGAGATGCTAAAAGGCATGCCTCTTAAAGCCAAAGCAAAAATGCCACCCATGGCAGAAAGCGGAATGGCAGAGTAAATGAGCAAACCTTGTTTCATCGAATGAAAAGCAAAATAGAGCAATACCAAAATTAAAATTAAAGAGATGGGCACAGCAATGGCCAACCTTCCCTTGGCAGCTTCTAAGTTCTCGAAAGAACCACCATAGGTAATATAATATCCTGCAGGCAATTTAAGTTGATTTTTTACCTTGCTTTGCAAGTCTTGCACAATACTTTGCACATCGCGCCCACGCACATTAAAGCCAACAATCATGCGGCGTTTGGCATCTTCGCGTTGTATTTGATTTGGACCATTGATAAAAGACACTTCTGCCAATTGCCTTAACGGTATGTATTGTTGATTGGGTGTCTTTACCAATAGCTCTTCGATGTCGCTGATGTCTTTGCGATGTTGTTCATCCATCCTTAGCACCAAATCAAAACGACGTTCGGCTTCAAAAATCATTCCTGCCTTTTTGCCTGCAAAAGCTGTATGAACTACATTGTTTATCTCTTCTATGTGCAATCCATATTGGGCCAACACTTCACGTTTATACTTCACCACAATTTGAGGCATTCCTAAAATGCTTTCTACATACACATCCTTGGCGCCCTCTATACCACCAGACAATTCTCCCAAACGCTTGCCTAACATGGCAAGGGTATCTAAGTTCTCGCCAAATATTTTGCACACCACATCTTGCCTTGCACCTGTCATTAACTCGTTAAAACGCATTTGCACGGGATATTGAAAGCCAAAGGTTACACCTGGCACTGCTTGTAGGGCTTCACTCATTTTTTCGGCCAACTCATTAAAGGTAGCGGCCGATGTCCACTCCGATTTATCTTTTAAGATAATCATCATATCCATGGCTTCGATAGGCATAGGGTCGGTAGGAATTTCGCCACTACCTATTTTGGTAACTACCTTTTCTACTTCGGGAAATTCCTCTAAGATAACTTTAGCGGCAGCTGTGGCAGATTGCACGCTTACCTTTAAATTGCTACCAGTGAGCACACGTGTTTCTACCGCAAAATCGCCCTCTTCTAAAGACGGAATAAACTCACCCCCCAAGCTGCTTAACACCACCATCGAAAGCACAAACAAAACCACCACACCAGCCACAAGAGATTTGGAAAGAGCCAGCGCTTTTTCAAGTTGTTTTTTATACCAACGTTCTAGCTTTTCCATCATTCTATCTGCCAAGTTGGGCTCATGCGGAATATTCTTTAACAGCAAGGCACTCATCATAGGCACATAGGTTAAAGAAAGGATAAAGGCACCAGCCAAAGCAAAAGCCACTGTTTGGGCCATGGGTTTAAACATCTTGCCTTCTATGCCTTGTAAACTAAAGATGGGAAGGTAAACAATGAGGATAATCAATTGACCAAAGACGGCGGCATTCATCATTCGGCCTGCTGCATTGCCTACCTCTTCATCCATTTTTTCTTGCGAATATTGTTCTATGCCATGCAACTTTTTATGATGGGTAAGCAGGTGCATCACTGCTTCTACAATAATCACTGCACCGTCTACAATTAAACCAAAGTCTAAAGCACCAAGGCTCATGAGGTTTCCACTTACCCCAAAGAGGTTCATCATTATTACGGCAAAGAGCATAGAAAGCGGAATCACTGAAGCTACTAAAAAACCAGCTCTCATGTTTCCAAGAAACAGTACCAAGATAAACACTACAATGAGGGCGCCTTCTGCTAGGTTTTTTTCTACGGTGCTAATGGCATTGTTCACCATTTTGGTTCGATCCAAAAATGCCTCTAACTCTACCCCCTCTGGCAAGGTTTGTTGAATATGCGCAATGCGTGATTTTACGTTTTTAATTACTTCGCTGCTATTGCCACCCTTCAGCATCATTATTACGGCACCAGCCACTTCTGATTGATCATTGTAGACCATGGCACCATATCGGGTAGCATGGCCTACCTTAACTTCTGCCACATCTTTTAAGAGCAGCGGGGTACCCGACTGCGATTGCTTGATAGGAATTTGCAGCAGCTCATCGGGGTGAGAGAGGATGCCTTCTGTGCGAATAAACAATACATTGGAGCCTTTCTCTATATAGGAGCCTCCCTCATTTTGGTTGTTCTTTTCGATGGCATCATACACTTCTTGTAGGCTTAAGCCATAAGCAGATAAACTGGAAGGTTTTATGTTCACTTCAAATTGCTTGAGGAATCCACCAAAACTACTTACATCGGCCACTCCTTCTACCCCTAACAATTGACGGCGAACAATCCAATCTTGTATGGTACGCAACTCTTGGGCATCGTACTTTTGCTCATAGCCTTTTTTGGGCTTGAGTACATATTGGTAAATTTCGCCTAGGCCTGTAGTAACAGGACCCAGCTCTGGCACGCCAATGCTGGCAGGTATAAGGCTTTGAACCGAGGTAAGACGCTCTGTTACTTGGTTTCGTGCCCAATACACATCGGTTTCGTCGTTAAACACTACGGTTACCAAGGATAGGCCAAAGCGCGAGAAACTACGAATTTCTATTTTCCCAGGGATATTGCTCAAGGCTTGCTCTATGGGGAAAGTAATAAGGCGCTCGATATCCGGAGCCCCTAAAGACGGAGATTGTGTGATAACCAACACCTGATTATTGGTGATATCTGGAACGGCATCTATGGGCAGTTTGGTAAATTGATAACTGCCATACCCTACTAGAAACAATACCAGTAAACCAATGATAAGTTTGTTTCTAATAGAGAATCGAATGATTGCTTGTAGCATATAATTCTCTAAATAAAATAATACTGAAAAATGGGCCTTGGATCAGCCCGAAAAAAACAAAAAGAAGATTAGCCTTGCTTGGGAGGCTGAAAAAGACTGCCCACAGGCGTGTAGGCATAATGGTTTTCTTCTAAGGATTGGTAGTTTGAACCAAATGCAAATAAGGTATTGCTTTTAAACACAAACAACTCCTGTGTAATAGCATGAAAAGCGGCCGACACTCCTTGAAACAAAGGCAAATCTTCATGCGATTCAGATTTGCTATGCTCACTTTCGCTATCGTAATGGAGTGCTAAAAAATCTATAAAACCTACCATTTCGTGTTCGTCTAAATGATGTTGGTAGTGATTAACCAAAGAAGGTAATTTTTGCAACTCGGTTCCAAAGCCTGGCAACAAGGAATTGAGCAAGAAAAAACTTGCCAACCAATACATCATATGTTTATGTAGCTTTTGAAACACCTTACAAAGGTACGGTCAATAATGAGAAATTCAAGTAATTAATTTTGGCATTAACCTATCTTTTAGGTACATTTACCTAGAAGTGTTATAGCCATAAAAGCCAAACTTCTCACCTGTAAATCCTCAGATTTTACTTGTACCTTCGCTCCACAAAAAACTGCTAATTGCATGAATAAACAGGGCTTTTTAGTTTGGGTAGAATGCCTCTTGAGTATATTAGGCTATGCGCAACAACACCATCAAGCCAAAGATGTGTCTACGTATTTTGTTCGGGTTGAACCAAACCTTTACGCCTGCAAGTTTGAAACGAGCAATGCCGATTACCAAGCATTCTTTAACGACATTGTGCAAAGAAGACCGGAGCTTAAATACAACTTAATTTTAGACAGTACGAAATGGAAAAACAAAAAGCGTTTAAACAACCGGCTACAAAAAAAATATGCAAGTGCAGCCAAGTATGCCGATTATCCGGTGGTAAACATTAGTTATGAGCAAGCCAATTTTTATTGCAACTGGCTTACCCAAATGTACCATTTAAATCCCAACAGACCCTATAAAAAAGTAGTGTTTAGGTTACCAAGCAAAAACGAATGGAACCTAGCGGTGTATGGACAAAACCAGATAGACAGCTTTCCATGGAAGGGCTCTTTTAAAGACAAACCACGAGGCTTTAAGATTCACATGAGAGGTAACAGGGCACCTTATGTAAAGAAAGTACAAGCCAAAAAATTTTATCAGGCAAATGCCCAAATGTACCATGCCTTGGGCAATGTGAGCGAAATGGTAAGCAGCAAAGGTGAATGTGTGGGCGGCAACTTTGCTTCGCATCCATATTATTTTGGAAAAAACAGCCAAAACGAATTCTATCCAGCCTATGTGCCTTGCCCTTTAGTGGGTTTTAGGGTTTTTATGCAAGTGATGGTGGAGTAAAAATATTTTGTTAACTTGCACCCACATGAATTATTACTTACTTGCATTAAAAGGTTATGCCATTTTTAGGGGCCGTTCTAGAAGGGCCGAATATTGGTATTTTGTATTGGTTCAAACCATTATCATCCTTGCTTGTGTTGCGGCAGATAACCTATTAGGGCTAAATTTTGAAGAAGCTAACAATGGACCCATAACAGCTATTTATGGCTTGTTAACCTTCTTACCACAGTTGGCAGTATCTATTAGAAGACTGCATGATACAGGCAGAAGTGGTTGGTGGATATTGATTGGATTTACCATCATTGGCGCTATTCCATTAATCATTTGGTATGCCACAGATTCGGAGGCAGGCAACAATAAGTTTGGAGCCAACCCTAAACAAATCATTGTATAGTGAATGCCCATTAGAGAAAAATTAAAAATTCATTTTCCTCAATTCGAAGAAGGCTTAATTGACTGCATTGAGAAGCATTGCACCATAAGAACTTTTAAGGCTGGAGAAGCCATGATGCGCACTGGACAATACATGAAGTCTACCATGCTCATCACCAGCGGCAAGGTTAAAATTTATACCGAAGGCGAAGAAGGAGAAGAGTTCTTTATGTATTTTCTAGAACCTGGCCAAGCTTGTGCCATGTCTTTTATTTGCGCAGCGCGCAATAAGAAAAGCGATTTAGAAGCCTTTGCCACCGAAGAAACAGAAGCCATTATGGTGCCCATTGAAATCATGGATACCTTTATGACCAAGTATAAAAGCTGGTATTATTTTGTATTAGAAAACTATAGAAACCGTTACCAAGAATTGTTAGACGCATTAAAGAGTGTGGCCTTTCATAGCATGGACGAAAGGCTAGAGTACTATTTGATGAAACAAAAAAACAGTCAGCAATCTCATACACTTAACCTCACACACGAGCAGATAGCAAGAGATTTAAACTCCAGTCGCGTTGTTATTTCTAGGTTACTCAAACAAATGGAGCAAGCAGGTAGGCTAAAATTACATCGAAACGCTATCGAGTTGTTTACGTTGAAACAACAATCATTGTAACTTTTGTAACCAATTAACAAAAAATTACGCCTCAATTTTGTAGCCCAAACAAACAACAAATGGAAATATTAGGTTACATCTTGGCGGCGCTGGTTGGCGTATCATTAGGACTCATTGGAAGTGGTGGTTCTATTTTAACAGTCCCTATTTTGGTTTATATCATGGGAGTAGATGCCGTGTCGGCTACTGCCTATTCTTTATTTATTGTAGGTAGCACCGCTCTGGTAGGTGGCATACAGAATGCCCTGGCAGGCAGAGTTGATTTTAAAACGGTATTAATTTTTGGTGTTCCATCCATTGCAGCCGTTTATTTAACTAGGCTTTGGCTAGTGCCTTTTATCCCTAAAGAAATTGTAACCATTGGCAGCTTTGTGCTTACCAAACCCATAGCCTTAATGTTATTATTTGCAGTGGTAATGTTAATGGCATCCTATTCGATGATTAAACCGGGTGCCAAGAAAGAGGAGGCAGATGAAAATGCAAAGATGACCTATAACTACCCAATAATATTGGCAGAAGGAACCATCGTAGGTATACTCACTGGTTTGGTAGGTGCTGGGGGAGGTTTTTTAATTATTCCGGCATTGGTGCTATTGGCAAAAATGCCCATGAAATTGGCAGTAGGAACTTCGCTATTTATCATCGCAGCAAAGTCATTGATTGGCTTTATTGGAGATATTCAAGGCGAAAATATAATAGACTGGCAATTGCTTAGTATTTTTACCTTATCGGCGGTCATGGGAATCTTTGGTGGAATTTATCTATCAAAGAAAATTGCTGGGTCAAATCTAAAAACTGGATTTGGATGGTTTGTGTTAGTAATGGGTATCTATATCATTGCTAAGGAACTGTTCTTTAAATAAAAGACTCCTGTAACAAATGTTACATATAAGATTTTCAGTAACATTTGTGACATATCCTTTTCTGGAGGAAACTTAAATTCGTATTAACAAAACAAACAACAAATAATATACTATTTATGAAAATAGAACAAATTTATACGGGATGTTTAGCACAAGGTGCCTATTACATTACCAGCAACGGCGAAGCGGCTATTATTGATCCTTTGAGAGAGGTGCAACCCTATTTAGACCGTGCAGAAAAAGACAATGTAAAGATTAAATATATCTTCGAAACGCACTTCCATGCAGATTTTGTAAGCGGTCATTTAGACCTTAGCAAGAAAACAGGGGCTGCCATTATTTACGGACCCAATGCTGCACCAGAGTTTGAATGCATTACTGCCACCGATGGTCAGATTTTTGAGATTGGTAAGATTAAAATAAAGGTATTGCACACTCCTGGTCATACCATGGAAAGTACCACTTACCTTTTGATAGATGAAAATGGCAAGGACCATGCTATTTTTAGTGGCGACACTTTATTTATTGGTGATGTTGGTAGACCCGATTTGGCTCAAAAAGCAGCAGCGATGACACAAGAAGAATTGGCAGCTACTTTGTTTCATTCGCTAAGAAACAAAATCATGACCCTTGCCGATGATGTGATTGTTTATCCAGCACATGGTGCAGGTTCTGCTTGCGGAAAGAACATGAGCAAAGAAACTGTTTCTACTATTGGCGAGCAAAAGGCTAATAACTATGCTTTACGTGCCGATATGACTGAACAAGAATTTGTGAAAGAAGTAACAGATGGACTATTACCTCCTCCAGGATATTTTGGTATGAACGTAGCCATGAACAAAAAAGGGTATGATAGTTTTGAAACCGTACTTAGCAATGGCATGCGCGCTTTAGAGCCAAAGGCTTTTGAAGCAGCAGCAGAAGAAACTGGGGCACTCATTTTAGATACCAGAGCCGCAGCCGAATTCCATAAAGGATTTGTACCTCAAAGTATCAATATTGGCTTGAATGGAGATTTTGCCCCTTGGGTGGGTGCCATGATTGTAGACGTAAAACAAGCCATTCTATTAATTGCAGATGAAGGCAAAGAAGAAGAAGCTGTAACACGTTTAAGCAGAGTGGGCTTTGACCATGTCATTGGACATCTAAAAGGTGGATTTAACAATTGGAAAGCAGCTGGAATGGAAGTGGATACCATTCGCAGAATAAACGCCGAGACTTTTGCCAAAGAAGTAAAAATTGGTGAAAGCAAAGTGATTGATGTGCGCAAAGAAACAGAATATGCTGCTGAACATGTAGAAGAAGCATACAGCAAACCTTTGGCCTTTATCAATGATTGGATCAAGGATATTAACCCAGAAGAACATTTCTTTATGCACTGTGCAGGTGGTTACAGGAGCATGATTGCTGCCAGTATTTTACAAGCACGCGGCTACAGAAACTTTAGTGAAGTAGAAGGCGGATTTGGCGCCATTGCTAAAACTGAAGTTCCAAAAACCAATTTTGTTTGCCAAAGTAAAATTTTAAAATAGGATCGTACCCTGCCATTGCATGGCAGGTATAAACTAAAAAATTATGAAAAATATATTTCTATTAGGATCATTCCTGCTAATCCTGTCTATTATGGCGGTGTCATGCAGTGGACAAACAAACAAACCTAAGGCAAACAATGCCGATACTACTAAAAAAGAAACAAGTAAAACAGATAATAAAATGAAAACAATTATTGTAGATGTGCGCACTCCTGGAGAATGGGATTATGATGGTCATGCAGACTGTTCTATAAACATTCCGTTAGACAAATTACAAGGCAGAATAGATGAGTTAAAAGGTTACGAAAAGGTAGTCTTGGTTTGCCGCAGCGGCGCTCGTGCAGGTTCTGCCAAACAAATGTTGGAAGGTGCCGGGATTGCCAATGTCGAAAACCTTGGGCCTTGGCAGAACATTACTTGCCAATAAACGCATTACAAACAAACAACAAACGCTCCCATGAATTTTCTTGAATTTATTTCTCAGCCCTGGCCATGGTATGTGGCCGGGCCGCTGATAGGACTTACTGTGCCTACACTACTAATTATTGGTAACAAAAGTTTTGGTATCAGTTCTTCTATGCGCCACATTTGCGCAGCTTGTCTTCCGGGTAATGTTAAATTCTTTAAATACGACTGGAAGAAAGAAATCTGGAATTTATTCTTTGTTGCAGGAGTTTTTTTAGGTGGTGTGGTGGCAGTTAGTTTATTAGCCAATGCTAACCCTATATCCGTTAATCCAAAATTGGCCGAAGAACTTCAAGGCTATGGCATTACAGATTACTCGGGCATGGTACCTAACGAACTCTTTACTTGGGCAAATTTATTTACCCTTAAAGGATTTGTGATGATGGTGCTTGGAGGATTTCTTATAGGCTTTGGGACCCGCTATGGCGGAGGCTGCACCAGCGGTCATGCCATTATGGGCTTAAGCACCTTGCAATGGCCATCGTTAATTGCCACCTGTTGCTTTATGGCTGGCGGTATTTTAGTAGCCAATTTTGTTTTACCATTTATCCTTCACCTATAAACACTTTATGTATATGGAAAATACAACACAAATTACCGGTACAGCAAACGAAGATTTGTTGCTAAGAGAGCAGGATGCCATGTGCGTAAACGAAAGTGTTTTGGAACACAAATGGTATCACAACTTAAAATACCTTGCAGTAGGCATTGGCTTTGGAATCATCTTTGTGAAAGCCGAAATCATTAGCTGGTTTAGGATTCAAGAGATGTTTCGCTTTCAATCTTTTCACATGTATGGCGTTATTGGCAGTGCTGTAGTGGTTGGAATATTATCAGTTCTCATCATTAAGAAATTTAATATTAAAACCATTTATGGCGAAACCATAGTCTTTCATCCAAAAGAGTTTAATAAGGGTAATATTTATGGCTCTTTGATGTTTGGCTTTGGTTGGGCTATTACTGGCGCTTGCCCTGGACCACTCTTTGCCCAAATAGGAAGCGGAGCCACCGTGATTGCTGTTACTCTTTTAAGTGCAATCGCTGGTACCTGGGTGTACGGGTATTTTAGAGACAAACTTCCTCATTAATATTTTCTCACTCAATTAAAAACTATGAACACTCCGGATTTGCATCAAAAACTATCTGCCAGTGTTAGACAATTAATGTGGGTGCTAGCAGTGCTGGCACTCACCTTGATTGTTGCTGCCACACTTCACTTTAATAGAGATAGTTTTAACCAAGCACTCAGCAATGAAACCGCATCAACGGATTCGGTTCAAACCGAAGCCACTAAAAACCAATATTGGCAAGCTGCAGACATTAACCTTATAAGCGATGCTGGCCAAAAAGAAATGGTTTTATACGGAAAAGAATTAATTGCCCATACCGCTAAATACTTAGGCCCTAAGGGCAGCGTAGCGCAAATAAGCAATGGCATGAATTGTCAAAACTGCCACTTAGAAGCAGGCACCAAAGTATTTGGCAATAACTATGGCTCTGTGGCAGCCACCTATCCAAAGTTTAGGGCTAGAAGCGGCACAGAAGAAGATATTTATAAGCGCGTAAACGATTGCTTCGAAAGAAGTTTAAATGGCAAAGCGCTTGATACGCTTAGCAAAGAAATGCAGGCCATCAAAGCCTATATTAGCTATATTGGATCAAACATAGAAAAGGGCAAAAAAGCAGAAGGTGCTGGATTTAAAGAATTGGCATTTTTAGACCGTGCGGCTAATCCTAAAAATGGCAAATTGGTGTATGAAGCCAAATGCCAAAGCTGTCATCAGGCCAATGGCGAAGGCTTGTTAAATGCAGAAGGAACAGAATACAGTTTCCCACCATTATGGGGCAAAAATAGTTATAACAATAAAGCAGGTTTGTATAGAATTACCTTCTTTGCGCGCTATGCTAAATACAATATGCCATTGGGAGCCTCGCACGAGAATCCTCAATTGAGTGATGAAGAAGCATGGGACATTGCAGCCTTTGTGAATTCGCAGCCACGCCCTACCAAAGAAACGCCTAATGATTGGCCAGATATTTCGCAAAAACCTATCGACCATCCTTTTGGACCCTTTAGCGATGGCTTCTCGGAAGAACAACATAAATATGGTCCTTTTAAACCTATTAAGGCAGCCAAGGAAGCACAAACAAAAAAACAATCATAAATAATAGATATGAAATATTTACTCAAACTTTTTATGATGCTCGCGTTCATAGGTGTATCAACGGTTACGCAAGCACAGCACCATGGGAAATCCAAAAAGAATAAACATGTTGCTACCGTTAAAAAACATCAAATTATTATGCAGCTAACTTCGGGAGATGTTACTGTTCATAAAGGATTAATTAAACAACTCAACAACCTTAAAACGGGTTGGGGAGATACAGTGGTAATAGAAGTGGTTTGTCACGGACCAGGCATAGACTTATTAACTACAGATAAAACAAAGTTTAAGGACGAAATTTACCAATTAAAAGCCAAAGGAATTGAGTTTGTGGTGTGCGAAAACACCCTTAGAGAAAGGGAAGTGGCCAAGGAAGCTATCTTACCAGAAATGTCATTTGTGAAAATGGGAATTGGAGAAATTGTATTGAAGCAAGAAGCAGGATGGATTTATATAAAAGCAGGATTTTAGTGGTTAGACATTTCCTTTTTTTAAGTATGATGTTTTTCGGTTTGACCCAAACATTATTGGCTCAAACATTGCCTTACCAGCATTATACAGAAAGGGAAGAAAACAAAGACAGTAGCAGCTTACAAAGTATTTTTAGAAGAGGCAACTTTTATGGACATGCCAGAAGTTTTGTTTCTGTAACAGACAATGCAGATGACTTAAGCGATTATCATGCACATGCCTTTGGAATGGGAATTGGCTATGAAAGTGGCAAAATAAAGAATTTTCAAATTGGCATCAGTGGCTTTTTTATCTATAACCTTTACTCTTCTGACCTTGGAAAAATAGACCCTCTAGGCGCAGGCCCATCTAGATATGAACTAGGGTTATTTGACATGGAAAATCCCAATAACCATAGCGACTTAGACAGGCTAGAAGAC
>CAYUDC010000037.1:13090-16411 GCA_964443415.1 uncultured Chitinophaga sp.
TCTAATTATGCAGGAAATCTTTATAGCGAAGCTGCCTTTTATGCAGGCATTACGCATACTTTAAAAAAGAACCACGAATGGCAAGGATGGAATTTGTTTGTGCAGAATATTTTTAATGCGAGTCTTGGCCAGTACATAGGTACCTTTAAATTAAACAATCAAAGTAATGTTAAAGTAGGATTACAAGGCATCATGCAACAAGCCTTGGCAGAAGGTGGAAATGCAGATGTTCAGAAGACTTATATGCAGAAAGACAGCCGCTCTTACACCTATGGTGCACGCCTAGAATTAAATAAAGATAGGCTAGGAATGCTACAGGTAAACTATAACAGAATTACCCCTCATGGCAGGTATCTGATGCCAAGAGAATGGGGGCGAGATCCTTTCTTTACTTTTATGCCCAGAGAGCGCAACGAAGGTTATGCCAATGTGCATGCTGTGACGGCCGTAGCAGGAAAAACTTATGGCAAATCTGGCTTTAAAAGCGATGTGAGCTATGGTAGGTTTTACCTTGCTGATGTGAAAGATGCTGCGCTAAACAAATATGCCATGCCTTCTTATTGGCAGTTTAATGCCGACTTACGTTATAAGGCACATGGATTTTTTAAAGGATTTGAGCTTCAGCTTTTGTATGTTTACAAAGGACAGCTAAAGGATAATTTTAAAAATAATAGATATGTATTTAATAGGGTTGATATGAGCTTATATAACTTCGTTATCAACTATCATTTTTAATTAAAAATAATATGACTCATCATTCCTCTGAACATCAACCAAGACGTAACTTCTTAAAATCTTTAGGTACACTTGGCCTAGGTGCTGGCTTCATACCAAGCATTCCAGCCTTAGCAAATGGTGAAGAAGACCTTTTACATACAGTTGAAACCACGGCTTCGGAGAAAGAAGTGATAGTTCAAATTCTTCAAACCACTGATGTGCATTGCCAAGTATTTCCGCATGATGAACTTTTCTGGGAGAATAACGAAGCTGTCTTTAGAAAAACGGGTGGCTATGCTCATTTATCTACCTATCTACAAAAAGCAAAAAAGCAAAACCCGCATACCTTTGTAATTGATACTGGCGATATGTTTCAAGGTAGTGCTTTATCTGGCAAAACAACTGGTAAAGCCTTGGTTCCTATTTTAAATGCATTAAACTACAACCTTTATCTGCCAGGTAATTGGGAGGTAATTTTTGGCAAAAGAAACATGCAAACCCTCATGGGTGCTTTGAGTGCACCAAAGGTTTGTGCTAATATGTATCACGATTTAGGTGAGGGCAAACGCGGTGAGCTCATATTCCACCCGTATTATATCTGGAATGTAGCTGGCATTAAGATTGGCTTTCTTGGCTATACAGATCCAATGGTTCCATTAAGGCAATCGCCAAATTATAGTAAAGGAATTATCTATACTAAACCAGAAGACAATTTAAAACACTATGTAGAGGTATTAAAAAATGATGAGCAATGTGCCTTTATAGTCATCCTATCTCACCTTGGTTTATCACAACAAATTGCTTTAGCTAACCATCCAGATTGCGAGGGAGTAGATTATATCTTAGGTGGAGACACTCATGAACGTGTGAGAAAACCTATTCAATGTAAATATTCTAAGGTGGTGGAACCAGGCGCTTTTGGCTCTTTTATAGGAAGGTTAGAGTTAACAGTGAAGCAAGGAAAGGTAATTGCCGATCATTATCACTTGGATGAATTAGACCCTAAAACCTATAAAGAAGATAACAAAATCACTCGCATCATTCAAGAAAATGAATTGCCCTTTAAAGAGGATATTTCAAAAGTTGCAGGGTATAGCACTTTACCATTATATAGATATTTTGTGGTAGAAAATACCATCGACACCATGGTGCTAAATGCTTTGGCTTGGCAAATGCCAGAGTTAGATATTGTTTTATCGAACGGGTTTAGGTTTTGCCCCCCAAACAGCACCCCAGATCAAACAGGAAATATCCCTATCACTAATGGATACATCTACGATATGCTTCCTGTAGATAGTAATATTAAAACGGGGGAGGTAAGCGGTAAGCAAATCATAGAATGGTTAGAGAAAGAATTAAACAACGTATTTGCCAAAGATGCCTCCAAACGGTTTGGCGGTTGGGTGATTAAGTTTCAGGGCATGAAGGTAGAATTTAAAGCCTATGAAGCTATGGGCAAGCGAGTTCAAAAAGTAGAAATAAAAGGGATGCCCATCAATGAAAGTACCATGTATAAAATTGGGGCTTGCGAAAGAGATGGAGACCCAATAGACATGGTTTGCCGTATCAAAGGGGTAACTAACCCTAAAACCAATGCATTTACCTTGCATCAAATTATGAGAGACTATTTAGCTAAAAACTCTCCAGTAACCCCTACCCTACCTTTAAACGCCAAAGTTTTGGATGCTCCGCAAACCTTGCTTACGCAGGTATATGGGGTAGATTATCAATTTAGATAAGCCGAGATTTTATATCTTGCGGCCGATGCCATCTGTGTTTTACCAGAAAATATTTCCGCAAGAAACAGTAGACAAAGAACAATACCGCCTTTTCTTAGAACGCGGTTGGTATAGGGTTCAACAGCTATTGATGACCACCGACTTTATCGTAATAGATGGCATGCCCAGGCGATCGGCGGAGGAGGTTGAATTTGAGGGTCATTTTCAGTATTTGGAAGGTGAGGTAGGACCCGTATTTTGGTTGAGGATAAATCTTCATCAGCTTAAGAAGCAAAAAAAGCACCCTTATCACCAGTACATTCAACAACATTTTAGGGTTGAAACCACTGCCTTTGAATACCAACAAGAGTATGAAGACCTTTATGCAAAATATTATGAAGGAGTAAATTTTGATGCCTCTCCTACACTATATAATTACCTTTTTGATAATGAAGAGAATAATTATTTTAACTCAACCGCCATCAAAATTTACCATCAAGAACAACTCATTGCCTTTGGCATTTTTGATGAAGGATTAAACTGTTCTGCGGGTATCATCAATTGCTTTGACCCTGCCTATAAAAAATACGGTTTGGGCAATTGGCTTATTCAACAAAAAATTCAGTTTGGCCTGCAAAACCAGCACGATTACTACTATCCAGGATACTTTTGTACACGCGTTCCAAAATTTGACTATAAACTGAAAATTGCCCAAGAAGCTACTGAAGTATGGATACGGGAGGCTCAGCAATGGATTGCCTATCAACCTAGTTTATTGCCCAAACTTGAAAATTACTTAATTCATACATTTTAATGAATTTTAATGCTAACTTCGAACATCAATTGATGTAGCTATGATTGCTCCTGCAATGCCTGCCAACGAAAC
>CAYUDC010000037.1:16511-20586 GCA_964443415.1 uncultured Chitinophaga sp.
GATGAGCGCTTTCATGACAATCCTTTGGTTACTGGGAATCCAAACATTGTATTTTATGCAGGTGTGCCTTTGCAAAACGAGGATGGATTGGCACTGGGTACCCTTTGTGTCTTAGACGACAAACCCAATAGCCTCAGCGAGGCGCAATTAAAAGCGTTGCGTATTTTAAGTGATAATGTACTTACCCTTTTTGAACTCAGAAAGAAAAAACACGAACTAGAGCAATCACTTATTACACTAGAAACAAAAAATGCAAAACTAGAAAGTTTTGCCATGATTGCAGCCCACGACATTAAAGCTCCAATTAGAAATGTGATGGCCCTTTCGAATATTTTATTGGAGGATCATCGCAATGAATTAACTACCGAAACCACGTTCTTAATCGAACATATTCAAAAAGCTTCGATTAAACTGAGCGACTTAGTGGATTCGCTATTACAATTTGCAAAATCAACTAAATCGATAGCAGACAATATTTCTGAAATAGATGTAGCCACCTTTTGTAACGAACTTAAGCTTTTAATGCAAGGAACAGATAACCTGCATCTCAATTTTCAAATAGAGGTAACCCATATCTATACCAACATTACTGCCTTTACACAAATACTCATTAACCTTATTAGTAATGCCATTAAGTACAACTATAAATCAGAGATTAAAGTTGACGTTTGCATTAAGTTGGAGGGGGATGAAATTTATGTTTCTGTAAAAGACAACGGAGAAGGCATTATTCCCGAATACCACGAAAAGATTTTTGAATGCTTTAAGGTAATGACCAATAAAGATCGTTTTGGTAAGAAAGGTCATGGCATTGGTTTAGCCTCTGTAAAAGAACATGTAGAGCTTTTGGGTGGTAAGATTTGGTTAAAGTCTGAACCAAAAGTAGGCAGCACTTTTTATTTTACGTTAAAAAATCAAGTTTCGGGTTGAACCAAAACTCATTTGAAGTGTATAAGTTGCAAAAATTAAATTTCCATGCGTTTATACACTCTTATCTTCTTAACCCTTTCGAGCATCATTGCTTTGGGTCAAACCGAAAAACCAGCACCCATATTGGGCTTTGCCATTGAATTAAAACCCACCGAATGGTACCTTAAACAACAAGTGCTTTGGAAAAAAGAACTCGACAAAGACCCCAAAAATGCCGAAGCCTGGTATAACTATTACCGTGTAAGCAGAAACCTTAGCAGGCTTAACCCAGAAGACAAACGAAGCAAAGAAGCAAAAGACTCTTCATTAACCGACCTTGTGAATGAAATGGAAAAGCAAGTGCCCAACTCGTATGAGTTTAACTTGTGCAAATGGATGACAGGGGGAAATAGATTAGAGTATAAAAAGTACTTACTTAAAGCCATTGCCCTGGGCGAAGGAAGAACCGAATATTTACCCGATGCCGTGGTACTTTTTGAACAAGAGAGAAACCACCAGAAAAAGGCAGAATACTTGCAAAAGTGGCTCGACCTTGGCGCATACTCTCCAGGTCTTATGTACTATAACTACAATGTTTTAATGGGGCTTGAACCAAATGCGATTCTGATTTCTAATGGAGATAATGATACCTATCCCATTTGGTTACTACAACAAAAAGGCATCAGAAAAGATGTAACCTTATTAAACACTAGCTTGCTATACTTGGATGATTATCGAAATAAAATGTTTGCAGAACTTGGTTTAAAACCATTTGAACCTTTTAAGAAACCTTTTCCTATTACCCAAGAAGAATATGATGCTGGCGAGAAAAGAATGCGTACAGAAATGCTCGAGTTACTGTCGCAAAACAAGTATCAATCTCCAGTTTACATTGCAGTAACTTGCGGCGAACTGTATGCAAAAGAAAATGAGAAGAACCTTTATCTAACTGGCCTTACCTACCAATACAGTAAAACCAATATAGATAATATTGCACTGCTTAGAAAGAACTTTGAGTTAAACTATGCTTTGGATTATTTAGACAAAGACTTTTATTTTGATAGAAGCAGTTATTACTCTAAACAAAGTAATATGAACTATGTAATACCCATGATTAAGCTATGGGAACATTACAAACTTTGTGGAGAGAAACTAAAAGCCGAAAAGATAAAGTCTCAAATTTTAAGTATAGTAAAAGGGAGACCAGAAGAACAAGAAACTGCCGCTTATTTAAACAACTAACAAGTGAGTAAGAGCGACGAGCAGCTATATCAAGAAATATTACAAGGCAGCCAACAAGCTTTCTCATTACTCTATCATAGATACTTTGATAAGCTTTGTTGGTTTGCTCAGCAATATCTTTATAGCAAGGCAGAAGCAGAAGACATCGTGCAGGAGGTATTTACAAAGATTATTGAATCGCCAAAGCTATTTGATGCCTCTCAAAAGTTTAATACTTGGATATTTACTTTAACTGCCAATAGATGTAAAAACACTTTAAGAAATGAAATAAATAGAAGCCGTTTGCAACAAGAAAATCTTGCGATACAAGATACACAAGAAGCAAGCAATGGTTATGATGCCGCTCTATTAAAATCACAACTCTCTAAAGTGTACAAGACGTTAAATGAAAAAGAAAAAAAACTATTTGTATTGAGGTTCGAACAATCTTACAACACCAAGGAGATTGCTAATATCTTAGACATTCCAGAAGGTTCGGTGAAATCTGGTTTATTCTATTTACTCAAAAAAATAAAAGAAAGCCTATCAAGTTATGCAGGATAATGACGCAGCATTTTTGTTTGATTTATTAAACAACACAGATTTAGATACTCTTAAAGAGGAGGATCTTAATAAGCTCGAAACCTTGATTTCAAAGGAAGAATTTACCCAATTGAAGCAACTTCAAAGTAGGGTAGACGAAACCATGAGCAGCAAGAAGCTTGCTATTGAGCAACAACTTTTGGCTAAGTTACCACAGCCTCCACAGCGCAAAATACCCATCTGGAAAATAAGCATTCCTGCCTGGCAGGCCGCAGCCGTGTTGATGATATCAGGGGTAGTGTTTATGATGGGTGTACTTAAAGAACAGGAGCAAATAACCATTACTAGCATAGAAAAAGATACTATTTGGTTAGAGAAACGGGTTGAAACCAAAGTATATGATACCGTATTGATAGAAAATAAGCGTGCACAACACTTGGGAATAACCAAAAAGAAAACAGCCGTTATAACAGTAGAAAGCAAAGACAAAGGAAATATCTATATTGAAGGTTTAGGTGGAATAAATGATCACCACAATCAATTAAATGGCATCAGTTTAAAGGAAGATTCTATTCCTATTAGCCTTGGATTTGTGAAGTTATAGTGGGAATAAGAATTATTGGTTATTTTTGACTGGTCTTAGTGATAACTTAAAAATGAAATCTAAAGCACCCATTGCACCGGTAGTGATTCCTAAAAATATCAACCCAGAGGTAACCGAATTTTTGGACGAACAAAATCATCCTTTTTACAAAGAAATCGAGCATTTGCGCAATTACATTTTGCTTGCCGATGAAGATTTGGTAGAAAGCATTAAGTGGAATGGACCTAACTATAGTTATAAGAATCAGGATAGGATTACCATGCGCATGCAGCCTACCACTTTAAGGCAAGTGCAATTGATATTTCATAGAGGTGCTAAAAAACAAGAAGAGCCTTTACAAAGGATTATCTCACATAAAAGCAAGTTGCTTAAATGGCTAGAGAACGACCGAGCGGTGATTACTTACAAATCTTTAAAAGAGATTGAGCAAAGCAAAAGCGAGTTGGCAGAAATCATCCAAGAATGGATTAAGGCCAAATAACCTTGCTTGTTGCACTCAGAAATATACCAGTAAGATAGAGATTAACCTTCGTAGCCAAAGTCTTTAAGGGCTTTGTTATTATCGCGCCAATCTTCTTTCACCTTAACAAATGTTTTAAGGAAGATTTTCTTTTTAAAGAACTGCTCTAAGTCGCGCCTAGCTGCAATACCCACTTGTTTAATAGCATTACCACCCCTACCAATCATAATTTGCCTTTGAGAATCGCGCAATACATAAATGAGGGCATGAATATGGAGGATGTCTTTTTCTTCTTTAAAGCTTTCAATTTCTACCTGTACACTATATGGAATTTCTTC
>CAYUDC010000038.1:0-20410 GCA_964443415.1 uncultured Chitinophaga sp.
CATACACAATCATGTGTTGGGTGTTACCACCACCAATAGAACCTGTAAGGGTTACTGCTGGAGGTGTAGAAGTTGGTGTAAACTCAAATGCACCGATATCAGTGGCACCTGTTGCAACCATTGTACTTCTGTTGTTACCATTAAAGTCGTTGGTTACAAAAGTAGTTTGAACACCACGACCGTTAGATGCCCAAGCATTAGAAGCGGTAACCAGTGGAGACAAGTTACTAGTAGAGGTAAAGCTAATATTTGAAGTTAATGATCTTCTATCCGAACCAGCATACAATGCATTTCTAAATCCTAAGAAACCTGCAGGAGTGTAGTTGGTACCATTAGAGAAAATCATGTTGGTACCACCCGAATAATACAAGTTATTATCTGATTGTAAGGTAGCAGATACCGCTTGGAAGTTGGTATAGTAAGCTGCATAACCTGTATTAGACCAGAAGATATTATTAAACACCCTCATATTGTTAGAAGCAGTCACCTGCGGAATAGAAGGGGTGGTAGAGTGACCCGAATAATAATACGCATAAGTAGTAGCAGTAGAATTTAATCTAACTGTATTATTCATGGTGTATACAGCAGAAGCATTAAACATGGCAATACCATATTGGGTTCCAGAAGACAACATGTTAATGACATTGTTCTTAATATGTGCTACACCATTTTCGCCATAATAACCATTGGTAGCCATGTAGATGGCATAGGTTGAGAATGGTAATTGGAAGTTATTTCTGCTGATTTCTGTATTACCAGAAGTGCTTGCCATATAAATTCCATAATACCCTTGTGAGGTGTTACCATCAAAGAAATTGTTTCTAATTTTAGTTTCTGCGCGACTATTTAGGTTAATAGAAGCCCAATAAGCCTGAACAAAATTGTTAGAGTCAATTTCTAAACCAGGAGTAAACTGATTAATGATGTTTTGACCACCCATCCAAACGCCATAAGAACCTTGACGAATTTGATTGCTCACCAATCTAATATTGGTAGCGTTGTCTCCGTTTGGACCGTAAACAATTGCTAACAAGTCACTGGTACTAGTGGTAGTGATACCTTCTAGGATACAGTTTCTAATTAATAGATTGTTGGTATTGGTATTGGTTGGTGTCCACTTATTAATAGAAACAACCCTGCCATTAGTGGTATTGGTATTTCTAATGGTTAAGTTTAAGAAATTCATGTAAGACACACCACGTAAACGAACCGTATAGTTATCTCCAGCGGTTGCGGTGGCAGAGGTGATGATTACGTTGGCAGGATTACCTGTTTGAGAGCGGAAGGTAATTCTGGTAGTATCATTGGTACCTGCAATTGGAGAGAAATCTATTTGACCAGTATAAGTTCCTGTGGCAATATCAAAGATTACATTGCCGGCCACACCACCACAAGTTAGGCGATTGATGGCTTCACCTATTGAAGTGAAGTTAGTGGCACCAGTTCCACTTGGGTTAATGGTATAAGTACCCGATAAAGCACCACAAATGCTTAGGTAAGCAGTATCATTTAGATTTTGAGGATCTGCTACTGTATTAGGTTGTGAGGTATAAGCTTTAAAGTTAACTAAGCCTCCGGTAAAGTTAAACCTTTGATCGGTACCACCAGGACCGCTGGTACTATCAAAAGTGACTGTATCAGTTGCGCCAGGCAAAATAGATGTGGTAATGGCTCTGGTAACTGGAGTAGTTCCGCCATTATAATGCACATTAAGAGAAGTGATGGTGCTTACACCAAAGTTTCTAACCACTACACGTACATTGCGTAAACCAGCCAAAGTAGGTTGGGTTGGCTGAAGAATAGCCACCACACCAGCATCATCATTTGGCTTAGAGAATTCGTTTACACCCGCATCAGGAGCCACGGTGCTTCTTGTTACACCATCTATGTCATCTACTACAGTGGTAATAGGCATACCTATAGAATCTAACTGTGGATTGATAGAACGAAGATTGGTGGCAGATAAGAAGCCTGGGTTTGTCCAAATACTCATAGAATCTAAACCAGGAACAAAGAAGGCCATGGCTGTAACGTAATTTGGCAAGGCTTGGTAAATGGTATTTACAATTCTAAATGGATAAGTAGAAGTTGAGAAATACACATTGTTATTAGCTGTTATCGAACTCACCGAAAGCGAAGCTGTAGATGGTATCCATGAAGCCATCGCTCCATTTGGAGAAGAGAACACATTGTTTACCATTCTTAAATTGGTAAACGACAAGTTATTGTTGTAGTTAAGGTAAACTGCACAACTTACATAACTGGCATCACCAGAAGTATTATGTACTGAGTTATGAGCAATATCGGTATAATTATTACCGGCATCATAAATTCCATACGTGGTGTAGGTGATGGCACCCAATTGGAACATGTTATTGGCAATGATGTTTCTATTAGAAGCTGTACCAAGGTTATTAGATAAGAAAATACCATATCCACCCAATTGGTTACTGGTTTGATTTTTGGTTACGTTGATACCATTGTCACAAAGAACAAAATACAAAGGACAAGCAAAGGTATTTACACCATTTCCTGAACCGGTGATATTATTTCTTGTTACCACCATGCCATTTTGAGCATAAGCATATACACCATAATAGAAAGGATTGATGAAATTAGAATTTCTAACCACGTTGCCTACCGATTTGGTAAGAGTATTGTTGTAGAAGTTTACTCCATAATAACCACCAATCAATGTACAGCTATCCACTAAAAGCACATTACCATTGTTACCAGCATTGTTTAGGTTTAAGGTATTAGCACTTGATGCCACAGGAGCAAAGGTGGTGAAGCCAGTAGTTAATTGTGCCACTTTAACGGTTGAACGAATGATACTGTTACTATCGGCACTATTGGTAAATAGCACGCCGTAGCCACCACCAGAAAGTGCGCTGGATTCGATGGTAAGATTTCTAAACACCAAATACTTAGCCCCGTTTAAAAGAATGGTAGCTCTTTGACCCGAACCGCTGTGAGAGATTCTTGTATTAGAAGAGTCTGCTCCTCTAAAAGTAATGGTATTGGTTGGAGAAGATCCAGGTATTTTATTGGTAAAAGTTAAGGAACCATTATAAACACCAGGCGCAATATTAACTACAACCGGACCGCTAACACCGCATAATTGTAACAATTGAGAAGCAGCATCAATGGTGGTAAACGTTGTATCGTTTGGTGTGGCAGTTGGGTTAACATACAAGTTACCTGAAAGTGCTGTACAAACGGTAATTCTTGCCGTGTCATTTACTGGGAAGCTATCAACATTTGAGTTGGGCATCGATGACCATGCTTTGATTCTATAGATACCTGGATTAGCAAAATTATATAAACCAGCATTGGTAACCACCGTATCATTCTTAGCCAATAAACCCGACCATAGATTAGGTGATTGTATAGAGTCGTTTACTGTCCAATTAATAAACGTGGAAGAAAGGGTGTTGGCACCAAAATTCTTCAGCACTACCGAAACATTTTGAGAGCCGATAGAAATTGGATTTATTGGAGCAGACACACTGGTTAAACCAGCATCATCGCCAAATACACTAAATTCGTATACTCCTGGATCTGGGTTGGTAGCATTTCTTAATGCACCAGTAATATCTCTAGGAACATCAGCAGTTACAAAGCCAATGTTGTTTACAGAGTCGCTACCAGGCATGTAGTACTCTGGCCCAATTGACAACCTAAACTGAGGATCTGCATCCACACTGTTTTGGTCGTAGGCACTTGTGTTAACTGCTTTCCAAGCTGTAAAGGTATTAACATTGCCTCCATGGAAGCCGACAAAATTGTTGGTACCAGCTTGTTTTAAATGCACCACGTTATTGTTGATGACATAACCTGCTCCGGTGGTTGCCAAATAATAAATGTACTTACTTCCAGAACCACCACGGTTTAAGAACCAGATATTATTTCTTATAGTGGTAGTAGTTGGAGTACCAGAATTATAGTATAAATATGTAACACCCGTAGCAGAAGCAGTAGGGTGATCAATAATGAAATTGTTATTAAGTAATCTTTGATTACCCGCGCTTAATTGATAAAAAGCATACAAAGTACCATTGAACCTGATGTCATACATTTGATTATTGCGGAAAATATTAGGTCTTGAAGCTTGAGTATTGGTTGCAATTACATAATATCCATAGAAAGTTCCAGTGGTAGTTTGCAACTGTTGATATGGCTGCTTAATCACATTGTTTTCAATGGTATCTTGAGCCACTCCATTGACCATATAAAATCCGTAGAAAGTGGTTGGAGAAGATTTAGTTGGTCTCCATAAAACATTACCCGAATAGGTAGTACCAGCAGAATAAGCTATATAGAAACCATACACCGTAAAGTCTCTTATATTATTATTTTTAAATACATTAAAGGTATTGGTACCATTTGAGGTAGTTTGAGGTTGGTAGGCGATACCATAGTAAGGGCCACCAGTAGAATTACCAATAATTTGGTTGTTTTCTATTAGGTTATAAGTACCATTTAAGCCAGAGGTAGTGGCATTACCAAGGTTACCTGTAAAAGCAATACCAGCAGAAAGTGAGCTACCTGTAACCGAACCAATATCAATGGTGCTATTAAGAATCTTATTGTAATCGGCACCTGCTTGGAAGATAACACCGATACCATAAGAGGCGTTTAACGAGCGAACCGTTAGGTTATCAAAAGTCATGTAATCAGCGCCAATTAGGTTGAGGATACCAATACTTGAAGGATCTGTATTGTTAAATTGTAAAATGTTTCCATTTCCATTAAACACAATATTATTAGCAGCACTTACACCTGGGATGATTCTAAAGAAAACTTGCTCGGTGTATGGTCCAGAGGCTGGGGTTACGTTAACTGTAACTGGGCCTGCAACACCACCTATAGAAAGCAAGGTAGCTACACTGGTAAAGTTTTGGAAAACCCCAGCACCAGTGCCAGAGGCATTGATGGTAAGGGTACCAGAAGATGCTGGTGCAGTTAAGGTTGAAATAGTGTTATTATCAGGGTTTGGATCAGCACTACCATTTACATTACCTAAAGTGGCGGTAATATTAAATAAGGTATTAATGGTTAGGTTTACACTACCTAATAAAATATTTCCTGATACTGCGCCACCACCCAATGGGCCAGTGTAAACTACAGGTGTTTGAGGTACACCATTAACACTCCAGTTAATGACAGCACTATCGATGTTGTTAACACCTGCATTTCTAATTTTAACATTAATGTTTTGCAAACCTGCAGCATAAGGTGCGGTTGGCACTACAATTTCGGCCATGGCTCCATCAATTAAAATAGGAGCAGCTTCCCATGCGCCAATGTCCATAGGATTACTACGTGCCGTATTGGTAAAATCTACAGGTACTAAAGACAACAAGGTTGTATCACCGCTACCATTATAGGCTCCATCTCTAGGAGAATAGATATTAAGTGCGGGATTAGTAAAGTTAGGAGCCATATCAATACTTTGTTGATCAACAACAGGTAAGGCTGCGCGCCATTGGGTTAAACCAGCATAGTTAACCCCCAAGTAATTGGCAAGGTTATAATTAGTGGCGTTACCAAAATAAGCATTTCTATTAATGGTGGCACCGGTGGCCCAGCTGCCAGTAGAATACATGGCTATTTTTTGACCCGAACCACCTCTACGAATAGAGATTAAGTTGTTTCTAAAATCAAAGGTTGAACCCGTACTAGAACCACCTGTAAAATACACTGCCCAAGTTTGGCTAGTTGAAGTGCTATTAATATCATCAAATAATAAGGTATTATTATAGAAACGATTGTTAAAGCTGGTTAACAAATAAAAGCCATATTGAGGGCCATTTCCACCAATTTTATGCAACAAGTTATTGGTAAACAAATTCCTTTCTGTTGAATTGTTTGCACCAGAATAGTTAATCATATAATAGGCAAAGAAAGTTCCAGTGTACGTTGGCGAACCGCCAAAAATATTGGTAATCTCATTCCTTTCGAAAGTTTCGAACCTAGATTGAGATGAAAGGTAGAAAGCATAGATGGTTGTTTGAGAAACTTTAGTTGGACGCGTTAATAGATTTCCGCTAAATACAGTTCTATTACCATTTTGCCAATAGACTCCGTATTGGTAAAAGTCTTCTATGCGGTTATTGATAAACTGATTTCCTGAATAGGTTGCAGATGAACTTTGCGGGAAACCCACAATACCATAGTACATACCAAAGCTTGATGGATTACCTTTAATAACATTGTTAAAAATAACATTTCCGGCTCCATTATTACCAGAGGCTAATACAGAGGTTAAACTGTTTGAAAACACAACACCTGCAGAATTGTTGGTAGTGCTTGAAGTAACGCTGGTAATTTCTATTCTACCATTTTTAAAGGTATTTGAATCGGCATTTGACAAGAAATGTAAACCCCAACCAAAGGTGGTGCTGGTAGAGCGAATGATTAAGCTATCAAAAGTGATATGCTTAGCCCCTTGAAAACGAATAAGTGCTGGATTAGCAGCAGTACAATTAAACTCTAATGTACTACCTGCGCAGTTAAATACTACATTGTTGGTTGCAGATGCACCTGGGATAGCTGTAAAAGTAACTTGTTCGTTATAGATACCTGGGGTAACATTAAACACCACTGGTCCAGAAACACCGCAAGACGTAATGGCTGAATCTGCTGCACCAAATGTTCTAAAATTTGTAGAACCTGAGCCAGCAGGATTGATAGTATAAGTTCCAGAAAGTGGACCAGAACAATAAGTAGCTAAGCTCCTACAAATGGTATCATTGGCAGGCGTATTGTTACCAGCGGAATTCGGATTATCTGTCCAGGCTCTAAGCAAATAAGTTCCTACCGCAGGGATACTTACTTGCGTAGTAAAGGTAGCAGTATAGGTGGCACCTGGAGCAATTGATAAACTTGAAAGCGATTGAGAAACTGGGGTATTATTATCTAATTGGTAATAAACATCCACGCTCGTTATAGTAACCGTAGATAGATTAGTAAAGGTAAAAGCTACTGAATTATTACCAACTATAGGGGAAGCTGGTTGAGTAATTGTACCGCTAATTAAATCGGCGGTTGAGGACGGAACCAAAATAGTATAATCTTCATATTCTGCAGAATAAAAGGTAGGCCCGCATGGGGACGGCAATTGGTTCAAACCATCACTCGCAATTCTTATTCTGTATGAACCAGCAGACAAAGTAGTAGGCAAAACAAAACTTCCATTTACTACCCCATTGGCTGTAATTTGAGCCGAGGTGAATACTAACTCTGGTGTAGTTGTTCCAAATGTACCATCATTATTGTAATCTATATATATTCTAAAGGTAGTACTGTTGCTATTACCAACCCTTATCGAATAGTAAATAGAGTCCCCTGCTAGTGCACGCACAATCAGATTAGTGTAGTTAAAATAAATCTGTGTGCCAGTACCACCTGGAGTGGTATTGTTAATTTGAGTAGGCAAAGCAGAAGTGTACATGGTAACATTCTGAATACCCATTTGGTAATTAGCATTATTGGTAGCCGTAATGTTGGTACAATAGTTTGGTGGATTGTAACATTGGGCATTTACTTTTGAGGAGACACAAAGTGTCAGCAAGAGTAACAATGTACCAATCATTGCCGAACCAAATCTTCTGCGAATCCTCGTATTCGTAGCAAGAGGTTTTGTTAAGTAATAATTTGTCATAGTTGTGTTGGTGTTTTTGGTTTAGTAATTCCACTCCAAGTAAGTTAAATTTTCCGTAAAAAAAAAGCGAACCAGTATATGGCTCGCTTTGTTAAGACTATTTTAAGAATTAAATTACAATTAAATTCAGGCCTTTAGTGCTTGTTCTAAATCGGCAAGCAAATCATCAACATCCTCCACACCTACACTAATTCTCAGCAAATTATCTACTACACCCGCTTTTTCACGTTCGGCTTTTGGAATAGAAGCATGCGTCATGGTTGCCGGATGATTGATTAAACTTTCTACTCCACCCAGGCTTTCTGCCAATGTAAACACGCTAAACGCAGAAGCTATCCTAAAGGTTTTATCTAAATCGGCACCTTTAAGTACGATAGAAATCATACCCCCAAAACCTCTCATTTGCTTTTTAGCTACCTCATGGTTTGGATGATCAGTAAAACCTGGCCAATAAACTTTTTCGATGGCAGGATGATTTCTTAGATAGTGAGCTATTTTCTCGCCATTTTCGCAATGCGCTTTCATTCTAAGGTGCAAGGTCTTAATACCTCTTAATACCAAAAAGCTGTCTTGTGGCCCCGGTGTGGCGCCGCACGAATTATGAATGAATGCCAACCTATCATACAACTCTTTATTATCTGTAATCAGAGCGCCCATCACCACATCGCTATGCCCACCTAGGTATTTGGTTACACTATGCATTACTATATCGGCTCCTAAATCAATGGGGTTTTGAAGGTAAGGAGAGGCAAATGTATTATCCACGGCTAGGGTCAAACCATTAGATTTAGCAATTGCTGCACAAGCTTCAATGTCTACAATTTGCATGGTAGGATTGGTAGGTGTTTCTATCCATATAAGCTTGGTGTTGCTGTTGATATAATTTTTTATATTGTTTGGGTCAGACAAATCTATGAAGTGAAACTTGATGCCCATAGGTTCATAGATTTTAGTAAACATACGATAGGTTCCACCATAAAGGTCGTTTCCAGTAATTACTTCATCTCCCGGAAGCAATAGTTTAATTACTGCATCGGTAGCGCCCATGCCACTAGAAAAGCATAAGCCATGGGCTGCATTTTCTAAAGCAGCTAAACAATTTTCGAGGGCGGTTCGGGTAGGGTTTTTACCCCTTGCATAAGCATAACCTTTGTGTTTTCCTGGGCTTTCTTGCCAATAAGTACTGGTTTGATAAATAGGAGTCATTACCGCACCAGTAGTTGGGTCTGGTTCTTGTCCGGCATGTATGGCCTTGGTTGCAAACTTCATTTTATTTTAATTTTCGACAAACTTACATCAGTGAAATACAATAACAAAGGAATAACAAGAGAATAAAATCACTGAAAAATTTGGCAATTATGGATTTTAATTTACCTTTCATGCAAGAAAGAAAAGCTGCATGAAAACGCAATTTATATCTAAAATGAACAAAACAGAGGCTGGTTTTCACCTCTTAATGACCCTAAGTTTAGCGGATGGTTCTATACAAAAAGCTGAAAGTTCTGTCATACTAGAATTTTTAGAAAAGAGTTTCCATGAACCTATAGAAATCATCAAAGAGCAAGCTTTTTTAAGAGCATGCCCTAATGAAGAATTGCTGAATCATTTCACCGAAGTAGCGCATCAATTTTATGTGATGAGCACCGAGGAAGAAAGAAACAGTTTAATTTCTTTTGCCATGAAAGTAGTGATGGCAGATAAAAAAATGGAGTTAGAAGAAAATTCATTTATCCATGCTCTTTTTGATACATGGGCAATTGATTAATACTACTTTCCGCCAACCGCCTTCACCTTCATTTCTTTTAGCGTTTTAAGGTCTTTTGCATTGCATTTGCACTTTTCTGGGCTGTCAGAAGTGTAATAGAGCAACTCGCTATTGGCAGCACTTACAAATAATTTATTGCAATATTTCTCGTCTTTAGAATAATAAAAGTACACCATAGAATTGTCTTGCCATTTAATGGCTTTCTGTATCTCTTCTATATCTACTTCTTCTACATCGCCATCAAAAATAATCATGGCATCTTCTTTGCCTTTTAGCTCCAACTGTTTGTCTTCTATCAACAATTTTTTATCCACTAACTGACTTTTATCTGAAGGATAATTATTCATCATTTTGCTGGCAGACAAATCTCCATCAGAAGAAGCTTGCACCGCATAATTAAAATAATTGTTTAGCATTTGAATGCCGCGTGTTGCCTCGGCTTCCCAATCTGCAGTATCAATTCTATTGCTGCAATAGGCATATGCCAACAAAATATCAGGTGTAATTCTTCTGGTAAACTTTTTGGTGATCACAAAGGCATTCATGTCCTCTTCTGAACCCGCTACTTTGGCCTTTATTTTTGAGCCTTTGCTTTTGCTAAAATATAAGAAAGCATAGTCGCCTTTTTTATAGCGGTACAATGCCGTGTCTTCTGCATAATCATAGCCGGTAAATGTCCAATACCTCTCAACAGCAGCAATCACAGAAGCGTTATAAGCACTGTCTTGCAATAAAACTATGATCAATCTGGTGTCTTTAAACTTTTCTAGGTCTTCACGTTTTTTAAATGTACCAAATTGAGCAAAGGCACCCAGGCTCAATAAAATCAATGCGGCGGTATTTATTATCTTCTTCATCGTTTTGGTTCAACACACAATCATACAAAAATTAGCACAAAAAAAAAGCAGTTTATTGCTAAACTGCTTTTTCATGCTATAAATTGTATTACGCTGCTTCTACTTCTGTGTTGGCATAGCCATACATTTTGCCATACATCGACAAACTATTTCTGAGTTGTCTGCGGGCAACAAATATTCTTGTTTTAACTGTACCAATTGGAATTCTTAAAATCTCAGCAATTTCATGGTATTTAAATCCTTTTACATTCATGGTAAATGGTTTACTTAAGCTCATAGGCAATTTACCAATTGCTTCTTCTATATCATTTCTCACAAACTTTTGCTCACCTTCATTTTTCACTAATGGTGCAATGCTATCTAAGTAAAAGTCATTATCTGTTTGATCAATAAAAGTGTTACGCTTTACCATTCTGCGATAGTTATTGATAAAGGTATTCTTCATAATGGTATATAACCATCCTTTTAAATTGGTACCACTTTCGAACTTATCTTGATAAGTGAAGGCTTTTAACATTGTTTCCTGCACTAAATCATTTGTGTCTTCTACATTACGCGTTAGTTGGTAAGCGTATTGTCTAAGAGGCTTAGCCTCTCTTTCAACCATTCTTTTAAATTCTATTGCAGTCATGTTGTTTAGGTTTTCGTTATTTTTGTTAAACAAAGGTAAGGGGCAAAAAATGACAGATGCAAGCGTTTTTGTTTAATTATTTTCATTATTCATTAAACAAAATATAACTACCTTATTATCAGCATATTTAATTTTATATAAACCCTAATGTCATAATTTGAACCAAAAAATATGATAAAAATCAGACATTTTTAATTGGTTTTCTTTCGGTTTGAACCAAATATCCAGTAAGCAAAAACATTTTGTATAACATTTGTCTTATATCATTAAACAAAGCGGTTGTACTTAAATTAAAATACAGCTTGCCTTGATAATCCTATTACCTTTGTATCGATATGGAAATTACAGTATCTAGAAAAGCACACTTTAACGCAGCACACAGATTACATGTACCTGAATGGACTGAAGAGGAGAACCGTGCCTATTTTGGAAATTGTAACAACAAGAACTTTCATGGGCATAATTACGACCTCATAGTAGCTGTTACCGGTGAAATAGATCCTGTGAGTGGTTATTTAATAGACATGAAACAATTGAGCCATTGGATTAAACAAGAAGTAGAAGATGCCTTCGATCATAAGAACCTAAACTTAGATTGCGAGGAATTTAAATCCCTCAATCCAACGGCTGAAAATATCGCAGTGGTAATTTGGAATAAACTTCGTAAACAAATTCCAACCCACTTAAAATTAAAAGTTATTCTTTATGAAACAGAAAGAAACTTCGTTGAATACAACGGAAATTAAAGACCAGCACTTAACCCATGAAGACATGGGTGATAGTCATGCGGGTTTTTCAATGGAAACACCTCTTCGCGAAGATGCCTTTGCATTGGATGATGAGCTAAAGATTGAACTCATTGAAAAACACTTTAAGGAAATCATGCTCATCTTGGGACTCGATTTAAATGATGACAGCCTTAGTGGCACACCACATCGTGTGGCTAAAATGTATGTAACAGAAATGTTTAAAGGGCTCGACCCGAAAAATATGCCTGTTGCCAAATTGTTTGAAAATCGCTATCAATATAAAAATATGTTGGTAGAGAAAAACATCTCTTTTCATAGTGTTTGCGAGCATCATTTTGTTCCCATCATTGGCAAAGCGCATGTTGCCTACATTCCAAACGGAAAAGTTGTTGGCTTGTCAAAGCTCAATCGTATAGTAAGGTATTTTGCTCAAAGACCTCAAGTACAAGAACGCATGACAGTGCAAATTGCTAATATGCTTAAAGAGGCACTTAACACTAACGATGTGGCAGTGATTATAGAAGCAGACCACATGTGTGTTGCTATGCGCGGCGTGCAAGATGTAACTAGTTCTACTGTTACCTCTGATTATTCTGGTAAATTCTTAGATATGAAAACCCGCGAGGAGTTTATTAAGATGATTGCATTGGAGAAATAATTGCTCCATTGATTACTACGGATTCTATTAGATCTTCACCAAAACTATAAGGCAAATAAGCCAACCCATTTACTTTTTTAGTAATGATGAGGTTGGCTTTTTTGTTTTTAGTAATACTGCCGTGGGTGCTGCTTAGCTCTAAAGCATAAGCTGCATTAATGGTTAATGCATTCATGGCTTCTTGTGGCGTTAGTTTCATTTGGGTGCATGCCAAACTCAACACAAAACCCATTCTTCCATTAGGCGTGCTGCCAGGATTATAATCACTTGCCAAACAAACTGGCAAACCTGCATCAATCATTTTGCGCACAGGCGCGTAAGGAATTCCTAAAAAGAAAGAACAACCTGGCAATGCCACCGGCATGGTTTGACTATTTAACAAACTAGCAATCTCATCGTCGCCTGTATACTCTAAATGGTCTACACTTAATGCTTTGTGTTTTACTGCCACTTGTACACCGCCAGTATAACCTAATTCGTTTCCATGTATTTTAGCCTTTAAACCATACTGTGCAGCTGCCTCTAGCAACTGACTTGTTTCTTCTGGTGTAAAAAATCCTTGATCGCAAAATACATCCATGTAATCTGCTAACTGCTCTTGGTGAATTTGAGGGAGCATTTCTTGGATGATTAATTTGATATAGCCTTCTCTGTTTTGTTTATAGGCTAATGGAATGGCATGGGCACCTAAAAAGGTAGCCTTAACAGGAATGGGAGACTTTTCTTTTAAGCGTTTAATTACGCGCAACATTTTGATTTCATCGGCTACGGTTAAACCATATCCACTTTTAATTTCGATAGCACCTGTTCCCCATGTTATTAACTTTTGCAAGCGATGCCATGCCTGGCTAAACAACTCATCCTCCGACATAGCCTGAAGCTTGGCCGCTGAGTTAAGGATGCCGCCGCCGGCGGCGGCAATCTCTTCATAGGTTTTGCCCTTGATGCGCATCACAAACTCCTCTTCTCTGCTGGCTGCAAATACAATATGTGTATGAGAATCTACAAAGGCGGGCATCACTAATCTTTCGCTGCAATCTATTATGTTGGTATGGTCAGCTATTTGGGGCAAATTGCTCATAGGCCCATAATCTATAATGGTTTCGTTTTGAACCAAAAGCCAGGCGTCTGAAAGGGTTTGCCAATTTTGCATGTCTTTACCTCGCTTGAGCAAGGCACCACTTTCATCTATACCTTCTAACGACTTGATATGTGTCAATAATAAATCTGTCATGTTGCGAAAATAGGAATTGTAGAGTAGTTACACATCCGCATAATTTTGTTTATTTGCTTTATGAATTACCTAAAGTACTTTCTTCACCTACTTTTCATCGGCGCTTTGGTTCAAACCGCCAACGCACAAAGCCCCAAAAACCTAAATGCAGCTGAAATTGAATTAGAAATAAAAAAGCTACGCACCAGCGGCTCGGTGCTTTATATAGCGGCTCACCCCGATGACGAAAACACCCGACTTATTTCGTGGCTTGCCAACGAAAAATGCGTGAGAACAGGCTACCTTAGTCTTACCCGCGGAGATGGCGGCCAAAACCTCATTGGCGCAGAGCAAGGCACTTCTTTAGGTGTTATCCGTAGCCAAGAACTCCTAGCAGCCAGACGCACCGACGGCGGCGAACAATTTTTTACAAGGGCCTTTGATTTTGGCTACAGTAAAACGCCCATCGAAACATTTGACAAATGGAATAGAGAGAAAATATTAGCGGATGTAGTGTTTGTAATCAGAACCTTTCAACCAGATATCATCATCACCCGCTTTGCCACAGATGGTAGTGGCGGACATGGGCACCATACCGCTTCTGCCATGTTAGCCGAAGAGGCTTTTGACGCAGCGGCCGACCCTAAAAAATTTCCTGAACAGCTTAGCAAAGTAAGTGTTTGGCAAGCCAAAAGACTCTTGTATAACTCGGCAGCACGTTTTTGGAACCCCAACGCAGATATGACTGGCCACCTAAAAGTAGATGTAGGAAACTATAATGTTTTACTTGGGAAAAGCTATGGAGAAATTGCTGCCGAAAGCAGAAGCATGCACCGCTCTCAAGGATTTGGCTCGGCCAAACAACGCGGAGAAATTTTTGAATATTTTAAACCCATTAAAGGTGATACGGCCAAATTGAACGACATTTTTCAAGGCATTGAACTTGGAATGAAGCGCTATAAAAATGGCAAAAAACTGGAAGATATACTGGTAGAACTCTTGCAAGTATGGAAACAAAACGATTTGGATGCCTGCAATAAGCTCATTAAAAAGGCCATCAAAATTACCCAACAAGAGGGCAGCGACATCCCAGAATACCAGCGTAAAAGATTGTACAAATTAATGTTGCACATGTATGGTATTTTTATTGAAGCAGTAAGCGAAGGCAGCGGGGTAACGGCCATTGGCGACTCTTTAAAAGTAAAAATTACCGCACTCAATCGTTCGAATGCCAACATCAAACTAGAAGGAATAGGCATCTTTTTAAATGGAGCAGAAATTCCAAAATGCAACCCAGGCGCCTATAACGAACAGCTTAACCAAGTTTTGGCTACCCAAAAAGCATTTAACAAAACCATTGGATTTGTTAGCTGCCCGAAGGCTCAAACAAGTAAGCTCTACTGGCTAGCCCAGCCCATTAAAGACAATAAGTTTGTGCACCTCCAAAACATCGAACCATGGGGATTAATCACCAATTACTTGGTATTATTTGATTTGAATATTGATGGGGAGACCTTTCAGTTTAGTGAAGATTTAAAATATAAATGGACCGACCCAGACAAGGGCGAAAACTACCGCGCGCATTTATTGGTTCCGCCTGTTACCATTAAACTGCCTTATAACTTTGTGCTATTAAATGGTCAAAGTGCTAAGAAGATGAAGATTCAGCTTCAAGCCCATAAAAATCAGGTAAAGGGCTTGTTGTATTACGGAGAAAAATCCTATCCATTTGACATTGCTAAAAAAGGCGATATCCAAGAAATTAGCATCTTACTAAGTGCCAAAGATGCTAACAAAACAACTGGTGAAGTGCAATTGTATGTAAGCGTTGAAGGTTATGAGCCAAGCCTTGCTTTAGGTTACGAAGAAATTAAATACGACCATATTCCCATTCAGGGTTTATTTGATAATGCTTCTATAAAATTGGTAGAGGCAGACATCAAAAAGAAGCTGAAGAAGGTGGGTTATATCCCAGGTGCAGGAGATGAGGTAGCGGCTTGTCTAGAGCAATTGGGCTACGAGGTAATCATCATTACAGATGAGCGCTTAAAGAAGGGCAAGTTATCTGATTTACCAACCATTATTACAGGGGTGAGGGCTTTTAACACCAATGAAAACCTTAGCTTGTATCGCACGCGTTTGATGGATTATGTTCGTGGTGGTGGCAACTTAATAGTACAATACAACACCAACAGTTTTGCTGGCCCATTTAAAGGGGATATTGGCCCCTACCCTTTTAAGATATCAAGAAATAGAGTAACCAATGAGCAAGCAATGGTAAACATATTGGAGCCACAACACCCGGTATTAAATGTACCTAATAAGATTAGGGAGAAAGACTTCGATAATTGGGTGCAAGAGCGCAGTATTTACGAAGCCACAGAGGTAGATACCAATTATAAGCAGTTGTTTATAATGGCCGATGTAGGTGAGAAACCTACTACCGGAAGCTTAATCACAGCTAAATATGGTAAAGGTTATTTTACCTATACGGGTCTGGTATTTTTTAGGCAACTGCCCGCGGGCAATGCCGGGGCTTATAAGTTATTTGTAAATTTAATTGAGCAGGGAAAGCATGCCATGCGCAAGCCTTAGACTTACTCTACTGCGCTTACCCTTGTAATTTGAGGAATGGCATTTCTAATGCCATTTTCTATTCCTGCTTTCATGGTCATAGAGCTCATAGAGCAACTGCTGCAATTGCCAACCAATCTTAGTCTAACCTCCAACTCATCGGTTATCTCTACCAACTCAACATCCCCTCCATCTGCTTGTAGAAAGGGTCTCATGCCGTTTAAGGCAATCTCTACTTTTTCTATCAATTCTTGATTCATCTTGCTAACATAAAGATTTTAAACCGAAGTTGCACTTGTTGCTTGGGCATTTAACAAAGCTATTTGTTGTGCTACCCTTTCTGCAATTTGCATGAAAGATTTTTGAGCGGGTGAATCTTGCTGCAAAGCACCAGGCACACCGCTGTCGCCGCCTTCCCTTACACTCATATACATTGGCACTTCGCCCAAAAATGGCACATTTAACTCGTTGCTCATGGTTTTTCCGCCACCATACCCAAAGATATGGTATTTGTTGTTTGGCAACTCGGCAGGTGTAAAATAGGCCATGTTCTCTACAATCCCTAGAATTGGCACCTTTACTGGTGTCATCCCAAACATCGTAGCTGCTTTATAGGCATCGGCTAGGGCAACCGCTTGTGGGGTAGTAACCATCACAATACCAGTTAATGGAACCACTTGCAACATGGTTAAATGAATATCGCCAGTACCAGGAGGCAAATCTAGGATGAGGTAATCTAAGTCGCCCCAATCAGTATCATTTACAAACTGCCTTAATGCCGACGAAACCATAGGCCCGCGCCACACTACTGCTTGCTCTGGCTTAATTAAAAACCCAATAGAAAGTAGTTTAATACCATATTTTTCGATGGGCACCATCAGAGACTTGCCCTCTACGTCACGCATCAAGGGTTGGCTGTCCATTTCGCCAAACATCATGGGAACAGATGGGCCATGGATGTCTGCATCTAGCAACCCCACCTTGGCACCCGTTAGAGAAAGGGCTATGGCTAGGTTACTGCTAACAGTTGATTTACCTACTCCTCCTTTACCGCTGGCCACTGCAATGATGTTTTTAACACCCGGTAGGGTGAGTTTATCTGGACGGTTAGAAGTAACATTGGCTGTCATTTCTATGCTCACCTCGGCTTGCTCTGAAACGAGGTTGTGAATAGCCGCTACACAGTCTTTCTCAATTTTATCTTTCATGGGGCAGGCCGGCGTAGTGAGCACCACTGTAAAACTCACCTTATTGCCATCCACCACCACATTTTTAATCATATTAAGGCTTACTAGGTCTTTTCTTAAATCGGGCTCCTGCACGGTACTAAGTGCCTTTATGATATCATTTGCGTTCATTATCTATCTATTTATAAAAGGCAACAAATATCGGTGTAAAATGTTGCAGTACAAGAAAACTAAGCTTCATCCTTAAAACTTTCCGCTTTGTCGGGTCGAACCGAAAAAAAACAAGCTAAAAAACCATCTTTGTATGGCATGGGAAAAGTTTTTAACACCAAAGATTTGATCATTAGACACCTGATTATTATGGTACTGGCAGCCATTTTTGGGTTAAGTCTAATTGCGGATAAGCCCAGCCTTTTAAACCTAAATGGCTGGTTGAAGGCTTTTTCATGGAACTTTTTATTTATTGCCTTTATCTGGAATGGCAATATGTTTTTGGTGAAAGCAGGCCCCTTTGAGAAACTAAGCTGGGAAACAGAGCCTAAGCGAAAAATCTTAGCAGCCCTAGTGGTGGCATTAATCTGGCCGATAATTAGTTACTACCTCTTTAATATTTATCTGTTTGAACCGATTCTTGGCATTCCGTGCGAGCTTGAATCGAAGGAAAATATCATTTTTTTAATTATAACGGTTAACATTACACTACTGATAAATGCCATCATGGTGGCCAATGAGTTCTTTATTCATTGGAGAAAATCTACCCTAGAGAAAGAAGAACTCAAACGCATTACAGTGAGTGCCGAGTTTGAAAGCCTTAAAAATCAGGTAAACCCTCATTTCTTATTTAATGCCTTAAACACTTTGGCCAGTTTGATAGAAGAAGAACCCAAAATTGCCTCTAGGTTCGTTCAAAAGTTATCCTCTGTTTATCGGTATTTACTATCCCAAAAAGACAAAGAACTGGTGAGTTTAGGCGAAGAACTTGAGTTTTTAAAAAGCTATATTTTTTTATATCAAATTAGGTTTGGCGAAAATTTTAAAGTAGACATCGATATCAACCAGCAGTGGCTGCATAAAGAAATAGTTACTTTAAGCCTGCAAATGCTATTAGAAAATGCGGTAAAACACAATATCATTAGCAAAGAAAAACCATTGATGGTTAAGATTCATATCAAAGGAAATAAGCTTTGTGTATGCAACAATCTTCAGCCTAAAACCATTCTCACAGAAAGCAATGGAATAGGATTAAAAAACATCAAAAGTAGGTATGCCATTATGAGCGAAGAAGAGGTTGAAGTGTCATCCACTGAAGACAAGTTTTTGGTATGTGTTCCTTTAATTTAACGACATGAAAATTATCATCATTGAAGACGAGTTGCCCGCTTTAAAGCGCATTAGTAAATTGGTAAAAGACATTTTGCCCAAGGCAGAAATTCTTGGCACCTCCGATAATATTGAAGGTGCAGTTAAACTTTTTAAGGCATTCCCAGAGGCTCAATTAGCCTTAATGGACATAGAACTTGCCGATGGACAAAGCTTTGAAGTATTTAACCGTGTGGAGGTAAAAATTCCCATTATTTTCACCACTGCCTATGATGAGTATGCCCTAAAAGCTTTTAAAGTAAACAGCATCGACTACCTGTTAAAACCTATAGATGCAGAGGAATTAAAACAAGCCTTAGATAAATTGAGTTTGCTTCAGCAAGTGTCGCCAGCGCTTAATCTGAATCAGCTACTCCAAAGTATCAATCAAAAATCTGCGGGATATAAACAAAGGTTTTTGGTAAAAATGGGTCAAAAATATATGTCGATTGGTATTTCAGAAATTGCCTTCTTTCATGCTGCCGAAAAATTAGTGTACCTTGTTACCAAAGAACAAAGAAAATACATCATCGACTATACCTTAGATGAACTCGAGCAAATGGTAGATCCTCATATATTCTTCAGATTAAATAGACAGTATTTAAGTCATATCGAATCTATAGAAAGCATCTCTAGTTACTTCAATGGAAAGTTAAAAATTATATTGAAGCCAGTAGTTGCCGAAGAAATATTGGTAAGTAGAGAAAGGGCTAGTGATTTTAAGCAATGGCTAAACCAATAGGCCTAGGCCCAAACTTTTGTACCTTCGGTGCAATTGGTGCAGATATCTATTTCTTTTCTTGATTTAAGAATGGCCTTACGGAAGTTTTGGTAGCGTTCGTTTTTCCAAACTTCTGCAAAGCTGGTTTGGCTTACATCGCCAAAGCGATGGGTGGCATCTTTATCAAAGCAGCAAGGCACTACCAATCCATCCCAGGTGATAACAGAACCACGCCACATGCGCCAGCAGCGGTTAAGCAGCTCGTTTTTGATCACATAGCCTTCCTCTGTTTTCTTATAACGACTTAATTCTTCGGCCTCTGGAATAAGTTCATCTGTGTGTTGGTAATCATAAATCTGAGCGGTTTTAATGCCCAACTCATCAACTCCTAATTCTTTGGCGCGCCTTTTAAGCTCGGGTACTTGGTGTTCATTGTGCTTAAAGGCAATAAACTGCCAAATGATATTAGGGGTTTTACTTCCTAACTTATTTTTCCAATACACTAATCGCTCGGTGCCTTTAAGTACTTTTTCTAAATTACCTCCCACCCTGTATTTCTCATAAGTGTCTTGGGTAAGACCATCCATAGAAATAATCAATCTATCTAAACCACTTTCTACTGTGGCTTTTGCCATTTCATCTGTAAAATAATGTCCATTACTAGAGGTAGCTGTATACACGTTTTTAGAGGCTGCATACTTCACAAATTCGAGAAAATTTTTGTTTAGAAAAGGCTCTCCTTGAAAGTATAAGATAAGGTACATTAGCTCGGGATGAAGCTCGTCTATCACCTTTTTGTATAGGTTAAGATCGAGCATACCAGTATTTCTAGAAAACTCTCTAAGGCCGCTTGGACATTGCGGACAGCGCAGGTTACAACTGGTGGTTGGCTCAATCTCCATTACAATAGGCTTGCCCCATTGTATTGGTTTTTTTAGGTATAAAGAAACGTAATAACTAATGTACAATAAGAAGGCATTGGCTATTTTTCTATTGTTGAGTTTCGAGAAAAAGTTTATGCCATCGGCAA
>CAYUDC010000039.1:0-20144 GCA_964443415.1 uncultured Chitinophaga sp.
ATAATTAAAATTCAGAGGTATAAAGTATAATTACGCAGAATTGCGTATGCTATTTAAGTTTATTTTAATTCATATTTGAACTAATAAATTTAACTCGTATGAAAAAACTACTTTTACTCTGTTTGTTTTTCCAATTGGTTCAACCCAAAAGCATTTTGGCGCAATGGAACAAGATCATGTTTCCAGTAGAAAATGGATTTAATTTAGGTAAACTTTACGTGGATGGCAATGCCATGTGGGCTGGCGGCACTGGCAGAATTTTTCGTTCTACAGACCAAGGCCAAACTTGGTTAGAAGTTTCAACAGGTTTGCAATCTGCTATTACCATGAACAGTGATATTATTAGGCTTGGCGATAGGGTATATGCTTCGTTTGCCGGCAATGGAAATTGGTTTACTTATTACACCACCGATGAGGGTAAAAATTGGGTGTTAGACACTGCCGGTTGGCAAGGGCCAGCCCCCATTCAATTGCATACACATAAAGATTATGTATTGGCAAGATGTGAATCTAATGTAATCAATTACAAGAAAAACTCCGATACCAAATGGAGTAAACTCGCATTGCCCGAAACTCATCGCACACCTGGTGCCATGTACTCTGTGGGAGATACCTTGGTATTAGGAGCAAATTATATTGCCATGACCATTGATATGGGCGCTAATTGGATATTTAGAAATGCTAACCCAACAGGCTATCCTCTTGGTTTTTTTAATAATTTGGTTCAAGATAAAAGCAATCCTTCGCATATCTATGCTAATTATCAAGTATTGGCAACCAGCAAGAATTTTTTGGTACATACAATCAATAACCAAATTTCATGGGATAGTATTTCTATGAAGATTTCTCGTCCGGCAAGGTTCACAGGTTTATATGCAAACGGACAAGAAGTTTATCTTACTTATGAAGGCAGTTTTACTAATGGCGATACCACCGAAAAGGCGTTTATGAGCAATGATGGTGGAAGTTCATGGACCAATATCACAGAGAATTTATACTCCTACGCGCCTTTTAAGTTTCACTCGGTTTCTAATCTTGCTAGGATTAATAACTATTTATATGCTTCTGGCATTTCACCACAAGGTATTGTTAGAAGGCAAGTGGGCAGCAGCTCAGGTTTACTCGAAAAAGATAAACATTCAAATTTCGAATTTTATCCTAATCCTGCTCAAGATAAAGTGTTTTTTGGTAGTGGTTTCACCCAAATAAAGATTTGGTCTATGGATGGCAAATTGTTGAAATCTATGGATAACCCTGGCATTTCTATACCTATAGACGACTTACAAACGGGCTATTATATCCTAGAGGCTCAGCGCGATGATGAGGTGTTTTTGGGAAAACTCCTTAAATACTAAGATGATTTTAAAAGCAATATTGTAAATTGCTTCAGAAATCAATTTGTATTTTGAAAATCATAGGCATTACAGGTACATTGGGAGCAGGTAAAGGAACCATTGTTTCATACCTAGTAGATCATTATCATTTTAAGCACTTCTCTGTGCGCTCGCACCTCATAGAGGTGATGACTGCCAAGGGTCTTGAAATTAACAGAGATAACATGGTGATAACAGCCAATGGCTTGCGCGAGCAATTTGGGCCGAGTTATATAGCAGAAGCCCTGCACAAACAAGCCATAGCCTCTGGCCAAAATTGTATCATAGAAAGCATTAGAACTGTTGGAGAAATAGATGCTTTGCGTAGTAAAGGGAATTTTACCCTATACTCTGTAGATGCCGATAGACAAATAAGATATGAAAGGGTTGTTTTACGAGGATCAGAAACAGATAAAGTAAGTTTTGAAACCTTTACAGAAAACGAACTGAGAGAGCTTAATTCAACCGATCCTAATAAGCAAAATTTATCAGCTTGTATGGCATTGGCCGATGTACATTTTGATAACAATGGTACCTTTGAACAATTATATCTTCAATTGGATAAGATTCTACATTCATGACAACAAAAACAGAAACCACCACAGCCTATATACGTCCTACCTGGGACGAGTATTTTATGGAGGTAATGGAAGCCATAAGCAAGCGTGCAACCTGTGGTAGAGGCCGCAGTGGTTGTGTGATAGCAAAAGACAATCAGCTATTGGTAACAGGTTACGTGGGTTCGCCTATTGGTTTGCCACATTGCGACGAAGTGGGGCATCAAATGAAAAAGATGTTACACGAAGATGGAAGTGTTACCGAACATTGTGTACGTACTGTGCATGCCGAACAAAATGCTATTTGTCAAGCAGCCAAAAATGGCGTAGCATTAGAAGGTGCCACCTTATATTGTAGAATGACTCCGTGCCGCGTATGTGCCATGCTCATTATCAATTGTGGCATCAAAAGGGTAGTATGCGAAAGAAAATATCATGCGGGTGGCGAAAGCGAAGAAATGCTTAGAAACGCAGGTGTGAGCCTTGAGTTTTTTCATCACGAGGTACAATCCTACGAGAAACACTAGTGGGATGGAACAAGCAATTCTATTTAGACCTATTAAGGCTTCAGACAATGCGCTCTTAGCAAAAATTATAAGAGGCAACATCGAAGCGCTAAAACTACCAACAGAAGGTACCGCACATTCAGACCCCACCACCGATAATTTATTTCAATTGTTTCAAACCCCTGGTTCGGCCTATTTGGTTTTAGAAATAGAAGATGAAGTATTAGGAGGTTGTGGTATCTATCCAAGCAATGGATTACCGCCCTATTGTGCAGAGCTAGTGAGGTTCTTCCTATTGCCCAAAGCACACGGTAAAGGATATGGCAAACTATTCATGCAACAATGTGAGCAATTGGCCATAGCCAATGGGTATAAGCAATTATATCTAGAATCTTTTCCAGACATGAAAGCAGCCATTCACCTATATCATAAATTTGGATACAAGCCCTTAACTGCACCCTTGGGTAATACAGGTCACTTTGCTTGCAATGTTTGGATGCTTAAAGAGCTATAACTTATTTAAGTCTTACTTAATCACGGTACTGTAATTTGCAGTAAATTAAAATGTTATATTTTTTCATGGAAAAATAAGGTTTAAGTCGCAATCATATTTTATAAGTTAACTTTCTCTTACCTTTGATTTTTTTGTTGATTGCCTTCTCATGATTGAAACAATGAAATTATTAGAAGAAAGAGTAGCCATTATAACTGGTGGAGCATCCGGAATTGGATTTCAAACGGCCCTTACATTTGCCCAGCAAGGGGCGGCAATTGCTATTTGGGATGTACAAGAAGAAAAAGGACTAAGTGCAAAAAAAACATTGGAAGACCTTGGAGCCAAAGTATTTTTCTGCTTGGTAAACACAGCCAGTTTTGATGCCACTGAGCAAGCTGCACTCGATACCTATAACTATTTTGGTCGTATAGATATTTTAATAAATAATGCAGGGATTACTAGAGACGCAACTTTGGCAAAAATGTCGCCAGCCGACTGGCAAAGTGTAATAGATGTTAATTTAACAGGTGTGTTTAATTGCACCAAATCAGTTTCTACTTATATGGTAGCAGCAGGTTATGGCAGAATCATTAATACTTCATCGGTGGTGGCCTTGTATGGAAATTTTGGCCAAAGCAATTATGTCGCGGCCAAAAGTGCTTTGATTGGGATAACAAAAGTATGGGCTAAAGAATTAGGTAAAAAGGGGATCAATGTAAATGCAGTGGCACCTGGTTTTATAGCCACAGACATGATTAAAACAGTACCCGAAAAAGTAATCAATGGCATTATAGAAAAAACGCCACTCCAGCGTCTAGGTACTCCTACAGATATTGCCAATGCTTATGTGTATTTATCTTCTGATTTGGCCTCTTTTGTCAATGGTCATTGCCTGAGTGTAGATGGTGGAATAACCCTCTAATTGTTTTAGCTATGAACAAAGCAGTATTAATTGGAACAGGTGCTTATGTGCCAGAAAGGGTTGTGCCTAACGCTTGGTTTAATGGACAGTTGGGCGAAGATGTAGATGCTTGGCTTCAAACCAACGTGGAAATTTATGAAAGACGTTGGTGTAACGAGCAACAAAGTACAGCTGATTTATGTGAAGCTGCTGCCCTGCAAGCCTTAGACAATGCAGGCATTACAGCCAATGATTTAACCTTTATCATTGTTGCTACCGATACACCAGAATTTATCTCGCCATCCACTGCTGCAGTTTTGCAGGATAGATTAAAAGCAACAAATGCTGGCAGCTTCGATTTAAATACTGCCTGCGCAGGTTTTGTGGCTGCTTATGATACAGCCTGTAAGTATATTGCCGCCGATAATCAGCATAAATATATCTTGGTGGTGGGTGCTTATGCTATGAGTAAGTACCTTAATCTAAAAGATAAAAAAACATGCACCTTATTTGCCGATGGTGCAGGAGCTGTGGTGCTTAAATCCGAGTCAAGTAACGCAATAAATGGTTATTCAAATGGCTATCAAATTACCCAAGGGCAGTATCATTCTTGGATGGGTATTTATGCAGGGGGATCTAAAATTCCATTGTCGCAAGAAGTATTAAACGAAGGCAAGCAGCTATTACAATTTGTGCATAAATTCCCTAAAGAGTTAAACCCGCAAATGTGGACGCAGATGGCCAAATTGCTCACAGAAAGAGCAGGCATTACCGTACAAGAAGTTAAGCAATTTGTGTTGACCCAAATTAATGTGCATGCCATCCGCGAAACCATGGATATGTTGGGCTTGCCTCATGATAGAGCTATCACCAATATGCATTATTATGGTTATACTGGTTCGGCAGCAATCCCTATGGCCTTGCATAGAGCGGTTCAAGAAAATAAAATTCAAAAAGGTGATTGGGTGATGATGATTGGCTCTGGTGGTGGCCTTGCTTTCGCTGGAGTATTGATAAAATATTAAGCTATGGATATTGCCAATCACACCTACGCATTTGCTACACTCGTTATGTTGAGTGTGTATATGGCATTGGTAATTTATCTAGTTGTTAAAGCAGCAAGAGCTACAAAAAGCTTAGAGGCATACGCCTTGGGTAGTGTTTCATTTTCTCCAGTAATGGTTGGGTTATCGGTTGCAGCCTCTATGACGAGTGCTGCAACCTTTATTATTAATCCTGGCATTATTGCCACCTATGGGCTGAGTGCTTTTTTAAGTTATGGTGTGTTTTTGCCATTAGCAGCCCTCACCGCTTTGGTGGTTTTAAGTAAGAAGTTTAGAAGCCATGGCTTTGCCGTGCAAGCCCAAACACTACCCCAATGGATTGGAAACACGTTTAATAGCCCAGCCCTTAAGAATTGGTTTGCCATACTATCTCTTTTGCTCATTACTTTTTTGGTGTTAATTATGGTAGGTCTTACCCAAGTTATTTCAACAGCCATTGGTGCAAACCAGATGCTGGTGTTATGGGTTAGCATCGCATTTGTTTTTGGCTATATGATGTTTGGTGGCGCCAATGCTTTGGTTTATACCAATACCTTACAAGCCATTGCCATGGTTATAGTAGCCATTATTTTATTAGCTTCTGGAGCAGATAATTTTGCAAATGGTGTTTCTGGATTTATCAATAAGCTTGTAGCAATAGATGCCAAACTTGTTCAAGTTACAAGACCCGATAGCCCACTTTTTAGAGATTATTTTGAATTGATTATTGCCCAACTTATTATTGGTTTTGCGGTGGTTTGTCAACCGCATATTATTACAAAATCTCTTCTGTTAAAGTCGGATAAAGAAGTGAACCGATATCTTTGGGTAGCCGTGTTGGTTCAAACCCTCTTTTTTTTAGTAGTTTTTGCAGGCTTTTATGCTCGCATGCAATTCCCAGATTTAACCCAAAATGGAACCGCTTTAAGTACAGATAAAATAATGTCTGCCTTTGTGGTTGCTAGATTCCCTGTTTATGTTGGCTTATTGGTTTTGTTTGGATTAATTGCCGCCGGTATCTCCACCTTAGAAGGTTTAATACAATCGCTCTCTACTACCTATGTTGCTGATATTTTAAAGCCGCTTTTTCCTGCAATTGAAGAGCCTAAATGGTTTGTAATACATAAATTCGTAATCATTGGAATGGCCATCATTACAGGACTCTTAAGCATGCAACAACTTAGCTCACCCAACTTTAGTGTAGCCATGTTGGCCCAGAATGGGGTGTATGCCTTTTTTGCTTCGGCGGTAATTCCAGTTTTTTGCGGACTGTTTTACCCAAAGGTTTCCTCTAAAGTAATTCTAATAGCTGCCATTACGGCTCTCTTGGTGCATTTTTCGGTGTATTATCTAGAATTAAGTTCTTACATGAATTTAAAAGTAAAGAATCCAGCTATACCAGCAAGTTTTGGTATTATTAGCGCCATTGCAATAGTACTATCTTTGCATAGGTTACCAACATTTAAAAGTAAATAATGATGCTTACAGATTGGAGTAGTAAATGGAGTATTTATACCCCCAAGAAATTAGCTATTGTAGATCCAGAAGTAAACGAACAATTAGATTATTTCGGGTTGAACCAAAGGGCCGAACAATTAGCACATCATTTAAAAGACCAATACGGAATTTCAAATGAAAGCAAAGTAGCTGTTTTGTCTGAGTTTACCATTGAGTTATTTGTATTATTTGCGGCCGCACAAAAGCTAGGCTTTACTATTGTGCCAGTGAATTATAGGTTATCACCTCAAGAGCTTGCCTACATTCTAATTGATTCAGAACCCAACTTGCTTTATTTTGATGAAAAGTATTCGCACTTACTTACTCAAAAGGGCAGTTTCCTAAAACCAATAGCTGAGCTAAAATCGTTGTCGCTACTGCCACATACAAATACAGGAAAATTTAGTTGGTTACCCATATCTCCAGAGCATCCTGTTTTTATTTTATATACGAGTGGTACCACAGGTTTCCCAAAAGGTTCTCTTTACTCACATCAAATGTTGTTTTGGAATAGTTTAAATACTATTCTAAGATTGCAATTAAGCGGCCTAGATAATACAGTAGTGTGCACGCCATCCTTTCATACAGGAGGTTGGAATGTACTTGCCACGCCATTATTGTTTGCAGGCGGAACCATTTACCTCATGCCAAAGTTTGATGCTCCTAAATTGCTCGATTGGTTGAATAGATTTCAAATTACTTTGTTAATGACCGTGCCAACCATGACAAAGATGTTGAGCGAGTGCGAGGGTTTTGGTTCAATGCAATTCCCAAAGCTTAGAAACTATATTGTAGGAGGAGAAGCTTTACCTCTTCCTATCATTGATTTATGGGCAAGCAAAGGCATTATGATAAGGCAAGGTTACGGCCTTACAGAGGCTGGACCAAATATTACCTCATTGCCCCAAGAAGATGCCATTAGAAAACGAGGTTCGATTGGCTTTTTTAATACCTACATCGAGGCTAAATTGGTAAATGAAGAAGGTGAAGAAGTAGGTAATCATCAGTCGGGTGAGCTGTGGTTAAAAGGCCCAGTAGTAAGCTTAGGATATTGGAATAACCCCGAAGCAAGCAATAAGGCCACGCAAGGTGCTTGGTTTAAAACAGGTGATGTGATGGTACAAGATGGTGAAGGATATCTTTATCTGGTGGATAGAATAAAAAACATGTACATCTCGGGTGGTGAAAATGTCTACCCAGCCGAAATAGAGAAGGAGTTAAGGCAACATCCTGCTATCAGCGAAGTTGCTGTATTTGGCATTCCCGACGAAAAATGGGGCGAGGTTGGCTGTGCTTGTTATACAAGTGTTGGGTCGACCCAAATGAGCGCAGCGGAACTAAAGTTGTTTTGCGAACAACGATTAGCCAAGTATAAAGTTCCAAAGAAGTTTGTTTTCCTTACCCAGATGCCTAAAAACGATACGGGTAAATTGGATAAAAAGCAATTGAAAGAATGGCATGCCCAAGGAAAAATTTAAGCCTATCTTAGCGCTCAAATGAAACCTAAACTCGCTATTTTTACAAAGTATGTGCAAGCGCTTTTGCCAGCAGAAAAAGAATACCTCTGGCTCAATTGTAACTTGGAGGATAAAACGCTAAAAGGCATTCTTAAACAAATTTTTGAAAACAGAAATATCCCCGGTAGCGATATAAATTTTAGTACTCAAGTTGATAAAAGGAAGTACTCGTATTTAAAAACCTGGATGCAGCAAATGCTAGAGCAGGCAGATGTTGACAGAAATTTAAAAACCATACAAGCATTTGAACTTAAAGTACAGTCTGATAGTATCAGTGAAGATGAAGAAAAAGACCTAATTAAATTGATTAAAGTTTTTCATTCAGAGCACTATCACTTTATAAGGTTTTATGAAGTGATGCTACACTTTAGACAGTACCTTCAAGTGCGCATGCGAAAGAAACATTATGCAGAGGTTCAGTTTTATGTAGAGCAGCATCGAAATGCTTATCATAACAGTATTTTGGTGAGCGAACAATTACATCAAATTACTTCAGCCATTGTAGAAGAATATGGTTTAAATGCCACCACTCAAGACAGCTTAGAATCGCAATTGTTAAGCATTGTTCATACCAATCACCTAGATGGATTAAACAGGTATGCCGCTGCAGTAAGGCTATGGTTTTATTATATGAATAAAGCTGCTTATGTTAAAATGGAACGCTTTATTAAGGAGGTAGAAACACTGTTGATTCAAAAGGCATGGTTAGGTAGAAGAATTTTGGTGAACTTTTACGCCAATTGCCTGCTGCTTTATTCTAAAACAAATAAGCTTGATCAAGCCAAATTTTATGGTGGTTTAAGTTTAAGTTATCCCACCAACGACTATTTATTTTATGTGATAAATTACAGCTCGGTTTTATTAAGGATGGGCGAGGCAAACGAGGCTATGTTGCACATGAAAAAGGCTTTTCCTTATATGCGACATACGCACGATAATCACAATAAAATTGGATTTGTAGCCCATTATGTCCATTGCTTAATAGATTTAGGCAAATTGAAGGAGGCCAGCAGATTTGCAGAAAATTATCTAGGCTCTCACCTCAAAGAAGTGATGCAAACCCGCTGGCATTTGTTTTTTGCAGCATATTTTAGGACCCTAGTTTTACTCGAAAAATTTCCACGATTACTATACATTGCAAGCCGGTATAAGTTAAGAGAAAAAGAAGCGCTTTATGCGGGCAAGGCACATTACCTTCCTACCATGAGTTGGTATATTTCTTTGGCAGAATTTATGGAGGGAAAAATAAATGAGAATACTGCAGTACAAAGAATGAAAGCAGCAGCTTTAATTTTAATCAACGACCCTTTGCGTTCAAACCGAATTGACCAACAACTTGCCCAACTCTATCCGCAACAACCTACCCTAATCAATAAACTTAAGTCTGAGCTAAAAAATAGGATTTAAAATATTGAAATACAGATTTTAATGTATTTTATTAAGATGGATGCTTTTTAAGTCTAAGCCTGTTTTGTGTTTTTAAAATGAGAGTTTTATTTCTAGCTTTTTACTTTCACATGACTAATGATTAAATATTCATTTTATGAAAAAAACTGTATTACTATTTGCAATGGTTGCCTTTGGCTTAACCCTTCTTCAATCTTGTAAAAAAGACGAAACTACCACCCCAACAGACAACACCCCAGCGATGGTAGGTGTGCAAGGTAAGTGGCAATCTTCTGGCTCAAATGTTGCCCCTCTATTGGTAACACTTTTTAAACTCGATTCAATTTATGCCGAGTTTAATACTAACATGACTTACACTGTTAAGCAATGGGACTCTACCGGCACCCAACTTGCTACACTTAGCGGTACCTATACCCAAACTAAAAGTAGTACTGGAAATATTTGGACAATTACCGTTAACCAAACTTCACCTGCTGCACTAACTAGTGAAGGTATCTTTGAAGTAACTGATGGTACCATGAAGTACGAAGTGGTGCAAACTACTCCTGATATTGGTGCTATTAAACCTACTCCTGAAAAAGGATTTGGTTCAACCAATAATGGTGCTTTAGGAACTTTGAACGTTCAAAAGTACGTGTCTGTTAAATAAATTTATTTGATGCGCAAAAAAGCTGTAGTATAAAATATTCTTTTGTACTGCAGCTTTTTTTTTAATCTGTATTCAATATGCAAAATTTCAAAAGGTATATAGTTTTATTTTTTTTCGGTTTGACCCAATTATCCTTATTCGCACAAGACCTAAAAAAGGATACGGTTTTAAACATTTTCGATAGGCCTATTCCAAAGAAAACCGATAGAGAATTTCAGTTTATAGCTTATTATTATAATCAGTTTGTAAATGCCAACTATTACCCTACCAATGATTTTTTGCGTGGACAGATTTTTGGCAGGTTGTATGGTAACAATACCACCACCACCTCAGATACATTAACCACCCATTATTTTGAGCAAAGATTGTTACCTTTTTTTATTTATCAACCAAAACTACTTAATGGTAAAGCCATTTTACGTGCCTCTTTCGAAATAGATTACACTTGGGGCGATGTAGCTTATGGTGTGGGCGGTAATTTTGGTGGTGCAGTTTCTGCGGATCAGGTAAATTTGCAAACTCAAAATGTAGAATTGGAATTATTACCAGCCAAGGGCTGGGCCATCAACCTTGGTTTACAAAGAATGTTTGATAACCCAGGCAATGCCTATAGAACCTTGTTTGATGAGCTTACCAATACAGGTTACCGATTAATGTATTGGGGAACCGATGCCACAGGTATCAATGTGCGCTATGATGGCGAGTTTCAAAAGTTTAAATTAGCCTATTGGCAGTTATATGAAAATGCAGTTCAGCTAGATGACGATGTGGTAAGGTACGAAGCCATGTATGAAAGACAAATTTCTGCTAATTGGAAGCTGGGTGGTAGCCTAGATTATGTGAGAGACCGCGCCAGCGGAGAAGGCGGTCCTTCCATCTTGGGACAAGGCCTTAATTCTACCCTTAGCGATTATAATGGCACATTTAGATTTCCACTTGGCGCCAATAAATACAAAGCAGACGTGCTTTGGGCAGGCACCTTTTTAACAAGAAATGCCAGCTATACCATGGATAAATGGATGTTTACTGCTTTTGCCAATTATAATTTTGGCACAGTTGATACCTTGCAAATTTCAGATACAAGAAATGCAAGTAAATTTGCTAGCATTGGAGGCCTTGGTGTAAATGTTAAGTCGGGCTACCGCTATGGTAAAACCAATAATGATGTTGTACAAACCGATTTGCTTTACTCTACTGGCGATGCCAATGGCATTCAAGACAACCATTATTCGGGTGTAATGACAGGCAATAACTGGGGAGCCCCAGTGAGTATTTTTATTTCTAGTGGTTCTTATATTCTTTTTCCGCATGGAAATGTAGTGAATAGGTTTGTGTCTCTTGTGAACGATTTTTCAAATATGGGTTATGGTTTAACAGGTGGCGTGCTAAGTTTTTCAAAAGATTTTATACCACATAAACTCAGCGGCAGAATTGGCGCTGCCACTGCCTTTAGCAACGTTCAACCAAAAGGAGGTGGTGTACACATGGGCACAGAGTTTAATGGCAGAATATCTTATACCCCTAACCTTTTAATGAACTTAGAACTTCATGCGGCTTGGTGTAGTCTTGGTGAGTTTTACAACAGCACTGCTACCAATGGAGGTAAGGGTATCAGGCCTCCTAATCCTTGGACGATATTTTTGGTTTACAAATGGTTAATGTTTTAATGATTTTAAAATGAAAAAGTATTTCAGATATTTAACATTATTTCTTTTGTTTGGAAGCTCTTGTATGACTCCTTATAGCAAATATCCGCGTATTCAAAAGATAGATGAGTTAACTTATCCATTCGTCACCCAAAAGCTTCGTTTAGACAATGGCATCGAGATGGCTTATACAGAGCAAGGCAATGGAAAGGAAACCCTTATTTTTATTCATGGTTTGGCCAGTTATATGCCTGCATGGAAAAAGAACCTCGAGACACTATCGAAAACCTATCGTTGTATAGCCATTGATCTACCAGGATATGGAAAAAGCAGCAAGGGCACTTATGATGGTTCCATGGATTTTTATGCAACAAGCGTAGCAGCCTTTGCACAAAAACTAAATATCAACCAATATTGGCTGGTAGGGCATTCTATGGGAGGTCAAATTTCTTTGTACCTTACCCTTAAGTATCCTCAACAGGTAAAAGGCTTGGTTTTGGCTGCACCTGCTGGATTCGAAACTTTTCATGAAGGAGAGAAGCAGTGGTTTAGAGAGGCGGTTACTGCCAGAGGGGTTATGCTTACCCCTACAGAACAAATCATTGCAAATTTTGGTAGCAACTTCCATGAGTTTCCAAAGGATGCCGCTTTTATGATTACAGACCGTTTGGCCATGCGCAAAGCAAAAGACTTTGATGCCTTTTGTTATACAGTGCAACAAAGTGTGCATGGCATGGTAAATACACCTGTGTTTGATAGGTTGCCTCAAATAACCCAACCCGTGTTGGTGATGTATGGCGAAAACGATAACCTTATTCCTAACAAATTTTTACATGGTGGCACCACTAAAGCGGTTGCCCAATCTGGAGTTTCTCAACTTAAAAATGCCACACTTAAAATGATGCCTAAAGCCGGACATTTTGTGCAATGGGAAGCGGCTACTGCCGTAAATCAAGCTATTTTAGATTTTGTGAAGTAGGATTTTCTGGCGCAGTCCCTGGTTTTTTGCCTGTTTGTTTAATTTGCAAACCCATTAAAAAGTTGCGCAACAATTGGTCTTTGCAAGCCCTAAATTTTTCGTGAGAAGGATTTCTAAACAAAGCAGCTAGCTCACTTTTGCTAAACCTAAAGTCGGCCAATAACAATATCTCTAAGATGTCATCATCTTTTAGGTTCAAAGCAATTTTAAGTTTACGAAGGATAAGATTATTGTTTAAACTTTTTTCAGGCTTTGGCATCTCTCCATCTTTTTTGCCTCTAAGGTGAATGATAAAGCCGTTTAAAAAGGCGGCTAAATTGATATCATACAATGGCACATAGCCTTGTTCATCTTCTTTTTTTAGCCATTGTTCTAACTGTGCTTGGGTAGTCTCTATTCCTCCCCACTGCATAATTTCCATTAGCTTCTCATCTTTTATTCTATATGCGTAACGTAAGCGCCTAAGTATATCGTTATTATTCATAGTTGAGTGGGCAAGTTAAGAAATTACTGCATTATTCTGTTGCTATGCCTCCTGTAAAGGCAAATCTAGGTTCGGTTTGAACCAAACCACTTTTGAAATTAGCCGAGAATTTTTGTGTTTTTGCCTCATTTTAACAATTTGTAAGGATAAAGGTCTTAATTTTAAACACTTAAATGAAGTGGCTTAGAGGCATATTATGGATATTATTTACCTTGTGTTATCTGCACGCGCAATCTCAGAATTGCACTAAATCCACTGCTTTGTTGCCTACCAAATGTTTTGAAATAGAAAGCGAATTGGTTGACGCTTGCACCAGTCAAGAAGGTTTAGATGAAATGGTAAGACTTAGAATTGGCCCTAATCCAATTCCATTAAACTCCATTGTAAACATTATTTGGACAAGCAATAACCCATGGCAAGGTTGGGCTACTTTTAACAATACCAACCTTAATAAAATGAACACCATCAATAGCAAAATTGCTAGCGCTGGCAACTGTGGTAGGGTAATACCGCTCAATCCTGGTCAAACAATTCCTGCCTATGCTCATTTTATGATCATCACCAGTATTTTGTTTAATGAAAACGCGCAAGATTTTAGCGGCCTCACCGATACACTTTACGTAGCCTTACAAAATAATAATTCCATCACTACAGGGCATTTTAACAATTTTGGAACAAGTGCCACTAGAACTTTCATCATTGGTACCAGCACTTGTTGGGATACTGCCACCTACGATCGTTCTAATTTAGTAAGAGCCAATGGCACTAAAGGAGCCGAGAATGGCTCTACCGTTTTGTTTACACCCAATGGTGTTCCAACATATGTAAATTATGGTTGTAAAATTCCTCAAATTCCTTTGGCCTGCGATGCTGGAGACGTAAACAATGTTTATTGCACAGGAGCCTTGGTGTTATTAAGTGGTTTAGTGGCAGGAAGCGATTGTTTTAATTGGTTTCCTGAAAATAGGGATGCTGGTTTCTTTGTAGATTCAACTAACCTTAACACTATGTTTAGCATTCGTGAAGGCTTTAGTGGCACTGTAAAACTATACCTTAAAGCCTTTGGTAATTGCAATACAAGCATCCTTGATTCGGTCATTTTTACTGTCTCGCCACCAGATATTGTAATCAACATTGTAGACCTTGAAGACTCAGTATATTGTGTTGGGTCAACCCTTCACCTTAACACTATGAGCAATAGTACCAATGCTGTTACATGGACTAGCAATGGCTGGGGAACTTTTAGCTCATTGTTTGATTTTAACATTACCTATACTCCTTCTTCACTAGATATAAATAGAATCGTATGGTTTAAGATAAGTCAGACGGCCGATTGCGGTAAACCCTCGGATAGTATAGCTGTAAGGTTTATTGCAAAGCCTTCTGCATTGTTTCAACCTTCAGACACTATCGTTTGTATCACAGAAAAAATGATTGCCCTTAACCCACAAGTGCTAGGAGGTAAATTTGTAAGTCCATATGTAAGCGGATATTATTTTAATACGCCGGCTATTGCGGGTAAATATCCTATATGGTATATAGTGAGTAACCAAGTTTGCGCAGATTCTATGTTGGTTACCATTGAAGTAAAGCCTATGGTAAACGCTGCCTTTACCCTTAGTGATTCTATAATTTGCAAAGGCGAACCAGTTACTATCAATGCCCTAAACACAGGTGGTGTTTTTTCGGGAGCAAGTTTTTTAGGCAATTTAGTAAATACCCAATCTCCCGGAGACCTTGCTATACAGTACAAAATAGACAATGGTGCTTGTGTAGATTCTGTAGTAAAGAATTTAAAAATCGAAGACAATGGCAACCCGGCATTCAATCTCTCTGATACAGTGGTTTGCGAGGGCGATCCTATGGTAAACCTGTTACCAACAGCCACAAATGGTAGATTTTCAGGTAACCATGTGCTAGGGAGTAGTTTTGACCCCAGCGAAGCGGGCTATTTTAAAATCATGCATGTGGTTGGCACAGGCAAGTGTTCTGATACAAGCTACCATTATATTAGGGTTTTGCCCAAGCCCGATGCCTCTTTTAGGTTAAGCTCAGTAAGGGTAACCGTTTTTGATACCATTACATTTACCTACACTGGTTCTATGGTTTCTAGCTATTTTTGGTCTATGGGTGATGGCAATACCAGCACGCAAAAAAATGTAACACATGTATATCAAAAGGACGAAATGTATCCTGTTTATTTAATGGTGGAAAATGCTGTTGGTTGCCTTGATACCGCCTATTTAAATTTAGAAGTAGAATCGCAAGAGTTTGTATTCTTTCCAAATGCGTTTACGCCCAATGCTAATGGAACAAACGATAGATACCTCATTAGTTATTTAGGTATCCGAAATTTTCATATATCAATTTACAATCGTTGGGGTCAACTTGTATATGAATCGGGCGATATCAATGAAGGCTGGGATGGCAAAACCAAAGGAGAAGAATGCTCGTCGGACGTATATTTTTATGTAGCAACCTACACCAATAAAAAGGGATTGCCTAGAAGTAAAAGTGGGAATATTACCCTATTGCGTTGATTTCATACCTTAGACTTTCCTTCAATTAACTTTAATTTAAGTTAATTCTACTTTTATTTGTAGCGTAATTAGCCATTTATATGAGAAATCTGCCAGCAAAATTAGTCTTGTTGCTGTTGTTGTTACTAAGTAATTTTTTTCTTGAAGCCCAACCCATTACTGGTACCAAAACCGTTTGCACCTCTGGGTGTGATTATGTGAGCCTTAATGCGGTGGTATCTGCTTTAAACCTTAATGGGGTAGGGATAGGAGGGGCGATTATTGAAATTGCCAACGGACATACCGAAACGCTCCCAAATGCTGGTTTAAGTTTAGGTTCGGCTACTTTAAACCTTAGCCTAACTGCTGCTAAACCATTGGTCATTCGTAAAAATCTAACGCCTGGCCCAAAGCCTGTTTTTACTTCGGGCACCGGATCGGGGGGCATAGATGCCATGTTTAGATTGATTGGGGTAGACTATGTGAGTTTAGAAAACTTAGTATTCCAAGAAGCATCTACCAACCTAAGCAGTATTACCCAGTATGAGTATGGCATTATGTTGGTTAAAAGAAATTCGGTTAATCCTGTAGATGGCTGCCAAAATAATAGTATCAAAGATTGCGAAATTACTTTTAGGCGAAATAATTTTATGACCCAAACAGGGATTTACGCCGCCAATCATTTAGCTACCAATACCTCAAATATCACTTATACACTTAGTTCGGATGCCCATTCTTTTAATACCTTCGAAAGAAACATTATTACCAATGGGCAACATGGAATTTATTTTAGTGGTATCAACTCAACTACTGCAGCCACCACTTTATACGACCAAGGTAATGTGATAGGTACCGAGAATAACGGAAATATCATTAGGCGTTTTGGTTCAAACAATACCTCCATTGCCACGGGTATTATTGCCTATTATCAAAACAACTTGCTCATAGAAGGCAATACCATTTCTGGCGGAGGAACATCCTTTACCAGCACATTAAATGGAATAGATTTGCAAAGAATTGCAAGAGCCATTGTAAGAGCAAACATCATTTCTGATACCTCTTCCACAGGCACCAACAATGGTATTTTTATCAATAATACCAATTCGCGACTTTTCATTGATAGCAATTTTATTGTCAACTGCTTGTCGTTAAGCGCTACCTTTAATGGCATTAATGCAGTGGCAAGTGATACCTTAGTTTTGTCTGCCAATAGAATTGCAAATAACCGTTACCAAGGAGCGGCACAAGGTATTTTTACTGGTATACAATTAACCAATGTTTCTAACAAATATGGTTTAGTAATTAGAAACGAAATTTTTAACAACTATAGCAATAACAGTTTCTACGCCATTAACTTATTTGGTTCACAAGGCATAGGCAGAGTATTTCAGAACAAGATATACAGTGATACCTGTCTCAATGGCCAACACATTGCCATCTTTAATAACCAAAACTCCAATCAAGCAGATAGTGTGGTAGGCAATGAAATTTTCGACTTGATCAATTTATTTAATGGCTCTGTGATCGGATATTTAAAGCCTGTTACGGGTACATCCAATACAGGAGTTAAGCATATAGAGTCTAATACTATTTATAATTTAAGGACAAAATTAGGCACAGTTAAAGGTATTGAATATAACAACAGCAATGCTACTGTAAACATATACCGTAACAAGATTTATGGGCTGAGGTCAGATTCTATCAATGTTACCCTCACAGGCATAGAAATTGGCTCAGGGTTGCTCAATGCAAACATCACCAATAACCTTATCAACGATTTTGAAACTTATTATAGTCCTATTGTAGGCAATATGTTTGGCATTTATATCAATAACTCGGTGGCTAGCAATGTTAGTCGAATTTACCATAACACCATTTATTTTAATGCGCAGAACTCTGGCAACTTGGTTTCGTATTGCTTGCGCGCGGGTATTTTCTCGCAAGTAGAAACCAGAAACAATGTCTTTGTAAATAAATCCTTGGCTACCCTCAATGGTTTTAATGCTGCCTATTATAGAGAGGGAAGTAACTTAGCCACTTATAGAGTTGGATCAAACCATAACCTTTTTTATTCCTCTGGAACACCAGGGCGCTTTGCCATTTACTTTGATGCTGCCATGATTGATAGCACTCTTACCCAGTTTAAAAACAGGGTATCTCCAAGAGAGGCTGATAGCTATTTTGAGGATGTAGTGTTTCAACAAGCCTTATTTCAACCCTATAACTTAGCACCCAATTCAAGTGTCCCTAGCCAAATAGAATCGGGCGCTAATTTTATTGATACGCCTATTGTTGTGGTAAGAGATATAGAAGGACAATTGCGGTCTACAAAATACCCAGATGTGGGCTGTTATGAAGGTAATTACTTACCAGCAGATTTGGTGAAGCCAGCCATTTCATATTTGCCGCTCAACGGGGTTTCGCCTTATCAAACTGCGCCACAAGTGAGGGTTTTTGCTACAGACAGATTTGGTATCAAAGGCTCGGCAGCTGCCCGTCCTAGGTTGTATTATAAAAAGAAAACAGATGCCAACGTGTGGATTGGCAATAACAGTTCAAATGGCGGTTGGAAGTTTGTACAAACCCTAGATTCGATTTCACCATTTAACTTTCTATTAAACTATACGTTGTTGCAAAGTGCGCTGGTGCCTGGTGATACTATAGAGTTTTTTGCTACTGCCGAAGATAGTAATGCCAATGTAGGAGCTGGCAGTGTTAATTTACAAGGCACAGTAACTTCAACCATCCTTAATGCTGCCAATTTTCCGGTTACAGGCAGCCTAAGTTTTATTCCTGTTTTTGATACCTTATCGGGTACCTTTACAGTAGGTGCAGGCGGAAACTTCACATCCCTCACTGCTGCCTTAAGAAGGTTTCAGGCTAGCGTGCAAACAGGTCCTGTAACCTTTATTTTAACCAATGCCATCTATGCCACACCTGCCTTTGGTGGATTGGAAACCTTTCCATTGTCATTGCGTCCATCTATTGGAATGTCTACCTCCAACACGCTGGTTATTCGTCCTGCCACAGGGGTAAGTCCGCTTATTTTTGGAGCAGTAGATTCTGCTTTATTTGTTATACGAGATGGGGTAGTTGGATTTACTTTTGATGGTTCTAATAGCAATTCAAGCACTCGAAATGTAAGCTTATTAAACACCCATAACAATGGGCAAAGTGTTGTCTTTATTCAGTCAAACAATACCAATGGGGGCGTTAGAAATGTGGCCTTAAAAAACCTCATCCTAAAAGGTGGAAACTTAGCTACAACTCAAATTATTATCATTGGTGCAAGAACAGGTATAGGCCCTCAAGCTATCGTAAAGGCAAGGGGTGCAAGCAATATAAGCATACAGAATTGTAACTTGTATTTTGGCTTATCGGGCTTAATGGCTGTTGGTGAGGCAAGTTCGCCTATTACCAACCTATTGATTGAAAACAATAGATTTAGTTCGGATAGTTCTAACTTGATATTGGCTGGTACTGGTATTTATGCAGAAGGAATCACAAACTCGGTGTTTAATAAGAATACCATTCGCAATATGTTCACACAGTTTGTTCAGCTGGTGAGCGGCATTACGCTTAGTGATCATGTGAGTAATACTACTATCAAACATAACATCATTGATAACATAGAAAGTGGTAATAACAATTCTACTGGTTGCTACGGAATTTCTATTTCTTCTGGCGTAGGTGTAAACAATGATTCCATTTATAACAACAGCATTTCGCGCATCATGTCATCGAGCAGTGGCAATGGGTTTGGAAATATCTTTAACAGGTTTGGCATTAGGGTAACAGGTGGAACCAATATCAAAGTGTTCTACAATTCTGTGCATCTTTCTGGTGGTTCTAGTTTTGGCTCAGGCCAGAGTGCATCGGGCGCCATGCAAATTTTTGGAACAGGCCCTTTTACCGGTTTAGAAATTAGAAACAATGTGTTTAGCAATAGCATGTCTAATTCATTAGCTGGTTCAAGACATACTGCCATATGGGTATCTACTACCTTGCCCATAGCAGGTGCAACCATTAACCGTAACAATTATTTTGTAAATGGCTTTAATGGCTTTTTACTATTTGATGGTTCAAACAACTATAATACCTTATCAGATTTAATTTCTGTTTTGGGAGGTAACGCTAATTCAATTTCAGTTAATCCTTTATTTGTAAGCCATAGCGACCTTAGACCTGTTAAAGGAGGTGTGCTTCGCATCGGTAATGTGATTGCAGGTATCAACAGAGATATCTTAGATTCTTTGCGTTCAAACACCCTTACACGCATCGGTTGTTATGAAAATGAGTATGATGTTAACCCTCCTGTTTTTGGCATGCATCAAAACGCAACTAATAGTGGAGCTAGTCCATTAAGAACCTTGCCATCTTTAGCCATTACAGATTCATTAAGTGGGGTTACTATTGCCAATGGCAGAAGACCCCGTGTATATTTTAAGAAGAAATCAGAAGGCAATGGTTTCGGCTTGAACCAAAGCAGCTTTAATGGATGGAAGTTTGTAGAAACAAGCAGTAACACTTCTCCATATTCATTTACGCTTAACTATAATTTACTTACCTC
>CAYUDC010000040.1:0-19985 GCA_964443415.1 uncultured Chitinophaga sp.
AAGAAGTGCAACCAGTGATAATAGCGGCAGCGGCTACGCGACTTACTCCAAGGTTCACAAGTATTGGAAACACAGTGGTCATCATCAGCAAGGCCATACCAGCCGCAGAAGGCACACAGATAAATATTAATTGCCCAATTGGAATAACCAGCACTGCCGCTAGGTGAGGCTGTTTCATAAAAATTTTCAATGGCTTTAATGCCATGCGCACCATGGCTTCTGATGCTCCTATTTTATCGGTAAAGGCAACAAATCCGCCAATGGCCATGATCATTAATCCAACGCCAGCATTAATTTGTGAAAAGGATTTTTCAATCAATTCTATCACCGAGAGTAAGCCTCCCGAATGGTTTGCAGCAACGGCGTTTGGATCAACCCGAAACCCAGAAATAACCACCATAAGCAGCCCAGCTAACAATAGCACTGCTTGTGGAAAGACATCTTTTAAAAGCAATCTTACCACCAAGGCAATTACCAAAATAGATAGTATTAATCCTAGGTATGGCATACTAAAAACCTGTATTATCAATTTTTTTACCTGGCGAAAACTTAGTAGTACCCACAGAGGCATGTTGCACAAAATCTCCAGTGATATCTGGATTGCGTGTGTAAGACTCATTGGGATTATCTGATAGTGGGGTGACATCAAATGTTAACATCACTACACCATTGCTATCTTGCACAGTGAGCATATCACCTGCATTGTTAAGGTTTAAATCTCCGGTGCTCGACTTTTGCACAATGGCATTGCCAAAGCTGCCCACCAAGTTACCTCCTCCAAAAACCACAAAGGCTTGGTAAGGCGGAACGATGGTGCCAGCAGGAACTACATGCCTTGGCGTACCTGAACTTAAGCCAGTTGCATCAAATAATTTATAACCACTTACATCAATAGGCTTTGAAGAGTTATTATAAAACTCCACAAATTCATCTTCGTTTTGTGCATATACACCATCGCCATTGGCATCACCCTCGAGGGCCGTATTAGATGGATCGTACAATACCTCGTTGATGATTAAGTTTCCGACAGAAGGCATATCATCATCCTCTATCACAATTTGAAGATCTTGCGTAGCATTTTCTTTTGCACCTATCACCGAATCAATGCTCACTAAGACCGTTTCGTTGCCTTCTTTTAAGGTATCTTGCTGGGCCAATAAAGATAGCTGTGCTTGCATATTGCCCGCCTTAATGATAACAGATTTATTACAACTATAATCAAGGCCTTCTACTGCTTTTCCTTCTAGCTTCAGAAACACTTGCACATCATTGGCAGACAACTCATTTAAGGTAAGACTTAACTGAGCTACACCGCCATCTTCACTGATGTTAGTAGCATCGGCACTAAGACTTACCAAACTATTATTGTTGGTATTGATAATAGGTTTTATATCCTCGGTTTTGCATGCTGATAAGAATAAAATACAAGCAAGCAAAAGCTTTATAACTGGCTGTTGGTTTTTCATGATTATTGTTTCACGATTTTAATTTGATGGATGGCGCCCTCTCCGCTTAGGTGAATAAAATACACGCCCGCAGGCATTGCGCTAAGGTCTATATAAGCGTCTTGTAGTTGCCCTGTTTTTTCGGTTTGACCCAACACGTTGATAACAGTATAATTGAATGGCAACTGTGTAGACTGTATGAAAAGTTTGTCTTGAACAGGATTTGGATAGACCATTAGGTAATGCTTTTCTAAAGATAAGAGCCCATTCGACTGACCAGTGATGGTAATTTCTTTGGTACCAAATATGCCACTGTTATCGTTGGCAGTTGCCTTTACCATTACCTTGCCATTGGCTTTGGCTGTTAGCAATCCGCTACTAGAAATACTGGCAATAGAGGTACTATCTACGCTCCAAGTAACCGATTTATCTGGCGCGTTTATTGGCAATACTTCCACCGTCATTTGCAAAGTACCTCCAGGTGTGCTAATGGTATTGGCAGTGCTATTTACAATAACTTGTGTTACTTTAATTTCTGAACAAACCAGATAAATACAATCGGTATCATAAATGGTTTCTGAACTATCTGTGCAATTAATGGCACCATATAGCCAAGTGCCTGTTTGGTTTTTATAGGCCCACGCACCAGTATATTCCCATTCTTTGCCCGTGCCATCTTCATTGCTATTTCCAAAGGTTTCTACGATGCTTCCGGCTCTAAACAACTCTATGGCATCATCACCATTTTGGTTAACGATGCCAATATTATCAACAAAAACATGCGTAAATACATCTTTGCAAGCATCTAGGTAATTTAAAAAAGCCAACGAATCTCTTACCAATAAAATGTGTTCACCATTTTTAATGGTAGCAGCAGGGAAGGTATATTCTTCACCATCTGTTCCTCCCCCATTATTGGCCACACCAATGCCATAAATGCTTAGGTTGGCAATATCGGCAGTGGCCTGCAGATGAATTCCTTTGCCGCTGGCACCTAAGGCTGGTGTGATAAAATCCATCACGCCTTTTAAGCCAAGTTGCGAGGCACAAGCATTGCACGAGGCAAAACAAACTGCCGGTAAAATGGTATCTACTTTTAGAATGGCTTGCCTGTAAGGTGCTCCATTATGTGTTTGAACACAGGTGGCATTGGGTTCATAAATTTCTTGCATTAGAGCGGCACCCGACATGGTAACAAATCTATACCAGAGGGTATCTACATTGGTAACTACCTCTACCTCATAAACACCATCTTTATTGGCATCACTCAAAGCAATACAATTATTACAATACGCATTAAAATTACCTGTTACATAAAGGCTATCGTAGCTACTGGTATAATAACTCATGTCTACTAGAAACTTCAGCTTTTTATTGACAGATTGAATAAAAGGGGCACCATTTACCTTGGTACCTGGGCTGAATAATTTACCATTGACGCTGGCATGTTGTACAAATAATCCTGTGATATCGGGGTTACGGGTATAAGACTCGTTGGGGTTATTAGAAAGGGCGTCTGAATCAAAACGCAAGATGTTCTGTCCAGCAGCATTTTTAACAATGATTATCTCCCCCGAGTTATTTAAGCTTAACCCATCTCCGGTATCTGCTAGCACCAAGGCATTGCCAAATAGACCACGAGGCTTGCCTCCCCCAAAAACCACCAAGGCTCCGTTGGGAGGAATGATGGTACCATTTGGAAAAGTAAATACCACTGTATTTAAAGCAGAGTCGTCTAATATTTGGTATCCACTTACATCTAGGGCTTGTGTGCTTTGGTTTAAAAATTCGATAAACTCGTCTTCAGTTTGACTGTAGATGCTGTCTCCATTGGCATCTCCTGCCAACCCAGAATTAGATGGGTCATACAATACCTCATTGATTATTAACTGAGCCTTTGCTGGCTGCAATAGCATTACTAGTCCAAAAAGCAAAAAGTAGATTTTTTTCATCCTATTGATTTTTAATTGTTCAGCGTATCAAATGTATAGGCCTAAGGATTATATTTGACATGCCAATTACTTATTAATTACCATACCAATTATGCCTTTTATTTTAAAGAAAATTCAGGATGCTTACCAAAGGCATTTGCAAAAGGACGGTAAAACCAGTCCCGAAAAAAAGTATGTGGTCATTTATAAAATACTTTCCAACCTCATTATTAAAACAGAGATTCCGGCCGAATCTGTGCTGCCACCTACCAGAAAGCTTGCTGCATCGCTGAAGGTATCGAGGTCTACTATTTTAAAAGTTTATGAGATTTTGATATTAGATGATTTAATTATGGCCACACAAGGTTCTGGATACATAGTAAAAGCCAAGGCGGCATTGGTTCAAACCAAACCTATACAAAAAACCAGTGCCTATCCTAGCTATTCTAAAATTGGCAAGGCATTTTTAAAATTAGCACCTTCATTGGTATCCAACAGCAGCGAAGAGCTGGCATTTAGTCCGGGTTTACCCCCCTTAGACATTTTCCCCATTACACAATGGAAGAACCTTTCTAACATGTATTGGAAGGAGATTAAATTTTCTAATCTGGCATACGCCCCATCTTCGGGCATAGATAGGCTCAAACAAAATATTTGCAATTACCTCAGTTTAACACGCAATCTGCATTGCCATCCCAATCAGGTGATGATTGTTTCTGGCTCTTTACAATCTGCCTACTTGCTTGGTTCTATCTTTATTAATCCTGGAGAAAAAGTGGTAGTAGAAAACCCTTGCTTTCCAAACATCAAAGCCATTTTTAGTGGTTTAATGGCTCGGCTCGAACCGATTGATTTAGATGAAGAAGGCCTTCAAATAAACATGTTAAAGAAACGGGGTGATAAAGCCAAGCTCATTCATGTAACGCCCTCTTGTCAATACCCAATGGGTATAAAAATGTCTTATCAAAGGCGGATGGAATTATTGGATTTTGCCTCCGAAAACAAATCATTAATTATAGAAAATGATTATGAGCATGAATTAAATAATGCCACACATCCCTTGCCCACCATTTTTAGTTTAGACCAAGAGCAAAGAACAGTGTATCTTGGAACGTTTAATAGAATGTTACATCCATCTATTAGGATAGGTTATATGGTGGTACCCCAACAATATATTGCACCTATAGAAATCATGTTAAAACACTCGCATCGTTTTGTAGCGCCTTCTATCCAATATGTATTAAACCATTTCTTCGAAAAAAAATACTTACATCACCATGTAGAGAATTTAATTAAGACAGTAAATGAACGTTCGCAATATTTTAAACAAACTTTTGAAGACATCTTTAGCCATCTCACTTATACAGTAAATCCGCAGGAAACCCTGGGATTGCAATCTTTGATAAAAATCAAGGGAAATATTCAGGAAAAGCAACTTATTAACTTACTACATCAACACCATATTAGTGTACATTCTTTGCACAACTGTTATGTCGAATCAAATCAAAATACAGGCTTCATCATGGGTCATAGTTCTATCCCAAAATCAATGATAAAAAACAAATTATTGAAGATGCATCAACTAATAAGTAAAGCCTAAGGCTGCTAATTTTTTTAGCAGTTCGATGGTGTTGGTAGTGCCCGTTTTACTTCTAATATTTCTGCGATGTACTTTTACAGTTTCATCGCTGATGTTTAACTCGCTTGAAATTTCTTGTGAAGATTTTCCAGCAATAATGAGTTTAATTACCTCTTGTTCTTTGGGTGTAAAAATAATTTGTTTCACATCTTCAACGATTGGAGGTTCGTAAAAGAAAGAACCGCCTTTAACAACGGTTTGGATAGCCAAAAATAATTCATCTTTACCGGTATTCTTTAGCAAATAACCTTTGGCTCCATAATTCTTTACATCATTTATCAAACGAATGTCGTGGTGCATACTCAGGATAATCACCTTGGTGCTTAGCTTTTTTTTCACTATCCACTGAAGCAGCTTGAGGCCTTCTGTGCCTTGTGGAACACGAATATCAATCAGTGCAATATCTGGTTGTAATCGCTCTATCTCAGCACTTGCCTTTTCAACATCGTTTGCCTCTCCAGCGATGATGATGTCGTTAAAGGAGCCAATAATACCTTTTAATCCATCAATGATAATTTGATGATCGTCTACAATGTAAATGGTTTGTTTTCTCATAAGGCTAAATTGGCTACAGGTATATCTATTGTTATGAAGGTTCCGTTGTTTGAGTCTATTTGTATTTTCCCATTAAAAACATTTACCCGATCTTGAATGGTTTGCATCCCAATTCCATGATTAGAAGAAAGCGTTGATTGGCTTTTAGCAATCCCTAATCCATTGTCTTCTACAGTGATTAAAAACTGCCCATTACTTTCGCTTATTTGCACAAAGGCTTCGGTACCTTCTGAATGTTTGTGTACGTTATTTAATAGCTCTGTGATGATACGCATCAAATTTACGGAGGCTTCTTTACTAAACTGAAGATGGTTTAAGTCGCCCACAAAATAGTTGTATTTAATCTTACCATGTTTATTAAGTACATTCACAAAAGACTCAATGGCTTTAAACAAGCCCACACGGTTTAGGTAATCTGGATTAAGGTTATGCGATATTTCTCTTAACTCTTCAATGGCTAAATCTAAATCGCTTTTAAAACCTTCATCATTGGCATTGCCCGCTTCTAATTTCATTTTTAGGTAGGAGAGTCTGGCACCTAAACCATCATGTAACTCGGCAGATAATCTTCTTCTTTCTTTGTCTTCTCCTTCGCGAAGTAAACTTCGAGCTTCCTGCTCGTGTTCTACCTCTCTTGATTTCATTGCCAGTTTTAGCTTTAACACATTGTTTTGGTTAATTACAACAAATGTTATTACCGCAATTACTACCACCAGCATTACAATGCTACCTATCACAAACATCATTACTTCACTTTCCATGACTTAACCCTATAAAATGAAAATGCATTTACAATATAAAAAACTATATTTAAGACAGTATGATAGTTTTGAAGTAGTGGCCCCATTTTAGTTCTAATAAAAGCATTAAACAACAAAAAGTAGAAAACATTCCCCAAGCTATACAGCATCAAAGAAACGGTCATAATAAAGGTTGGCTTAAGATAACTTTGCTCTTGAGGAGACTGAAGCTCTTTGTAAAAGTAAAACAACGATAACAAAAACACACAAAAGCTGGTATATAACATGAGCCTCAATGGCAACATAGGGATTGGATGCATGATAAAAGCCTCATAAATAAAAAAACTCATACCAATTGCAAAGAGCAACCAAAAGAGCGACTTCTTTGGTTCAAACAAACCCAATACTTTAAAAAAGTAAATGATAAAAATATATTGAATGATACCATAAAATGGATAAAGGAACATGTTATAACCAATGGTTTCTGAATACCACCAAACAAACCACTCAGTAAATGCTAAAAAAATACTAAATCCTAAAAATAGTCTTTCTGCATGGTCTAATTTTTTAAAATTTACCCATCCAAAAAGGAGTGGTAAAAAACAGGCAAACATGTAGTAGTTTTTTAAAAAAAACATGGGTGTTAAAATTTAAATCCTTGTGGATTAGACCTTCTAACGGACCTTAAACTAGGCACTTCATTAGAACAATTTCCTACCACTTGATTTTCAAAATTAGTATCCTCTACTTTAATACCACATACCCTTAAACTTAAATTTCCTTCATTGTGCTGATGTGATTTCACCCTCAGCAAGTTCTGATCCGACGTAAAACAAGACGCTATTGCTTCCTTGGTAAACTCAAAACTCACAGATACCTCATTTTGCTCCATTTCTTCAAACACCCTCTCATTGGCTGGCAAAGCCTCAGGACAATTGATGGGGCAAGTTTTGCTAAACTCAAACATGGTTGAATTTTGTGATACCCCTGTATTTTCATACACTGGCAAAACAATCAGCGTTAACTTGTGATTAGAGGTATCCAAATCATTTACGCCCGAATAAAACCTCAAATGGGTTACTTCATTTCCTGCTGAGTCGTTGGCTAGCAATTGCTCTATTTGCGAACGTTCGAAATACCAATAAACTGGCACTTCAAGCACTTCTTTTGATTCAAAATTCTCTATAAAATCAATGGCTTGTTCCTGGGTTATACTGGCAGAAACCTCACTTGTTAAAGGGGAATCAACTTGACCCCTACCTTGTTTTACCCACTCACTTGAATCTATTAAGATAGATCCTTTAACGCCTGATTTTTCTAAAAAATAAAAAACACTGCCTAATACAATGATGATAAGAATGGCTGCAACAATGATAAACAGATTATTAGAAATTTGATTGTCTTTCATAAGAATGATTTCAGCAAAAATTCAAATTCGAAAACACCTATATATACCTACTTATGGGTATTTTTTTTAGAAAGATTGTAAAAAAATACTTGCATAGTTAATTTCAGTTCATATATTTGCACTCCCTAAAAACAAGGGAATCGGGGTGTAGCGTAGCCTGGTATCGCGCCACATTTGGGATGTGGAGGTCGTAGGTTCGAATCCTGCCACCCCGACAAAAAATAGGCAAGTCCCCATATCTGACAATGGTTTTCAGATATGGGGATTTTCTTTTCGTCACCTTTTCGCCTCCTTTTACAAAATGTCTGCCCAAAATCTTACCAAATATCTTCATCCTATTCATCATTAAAACCCCATCCTTTTCTTGCCACCTACTCCAGCGAATTCTACTTCCTTTTCAATTAGTTGAATCACTCTCTCTTTTTCAACCTCTTTACCAAAAATCAATTTATCAGTGTTCATTTGAAATACTATGTTTTGGATAAGGGCTGGTGTCAACTCGTAATGAGCGTAATCTTTAATATTGGGATCATCACCAATTAAGTGATGCCATTGTTTGAACCTACACGTATAATCACCCAAGGTAAAATTTATCATAACAGGAAATCTACGATGATACTCAGGTGAAAGTTCTCCAAAGTTTGTTGTTCCAATTAAGATACAACCTTTAGGTAGATTACTAATACGATCAAGAATGATGTTTTGTATTCTGTAATCCGTTGATTCTGTTGATTTTGATGTGTCTGCACTTCTCTTTTGCAGAATGCCGTCAATCTCCTCGATTAGAAATATGGGCTTGAAACCTTCTTTGTACATGCGTTCAACCTTATCAAATATTTTCATGGTTACTTTTTCACTTTCACCGTAGAAAGAATTTCTGAATTCTGAAATATTTACTTTATAAACACCTCTACCAGTAAGAGCAGCAATTTTTTTAACTGACTCACTCTTTCCTGTACCTGCTGTACCCCTAAATATTGCCGTTAAAGCAGGAAAAGAAATTTCCTCAACCCTTTTTATCATTTCGACAAATCGGATTATCTCAGCTTCTAATTTTGGCTCAAAAAATAAAGGATCTAAATCCTCTTCTCTATAATATTTTAACTCCTTACTTACCTTTTCGGTTTCTGTTATCCCTTGATCAGCCCACAGAATATCTTTTGTGGAATCTGATAGTTCTATAAGTACATTGTCGTTAATTGGATTTCCTTTTGAAGCTAATTGAATAAGGTTTTTTTCAATTAAGGGATGGCTACCATTTGCCATAGTTTTCTTTATCTGAAATATTTGACGGAAATAATCAGACTTCAAAACATCATCTAACAAATCCGTAACATTAAACCCTCTATTCATTCCATCTAAAGTTGCTAATGAAGTATATAATACAATCAACATATCAATTACATCTAATTCTTTTGACTTTAAGAAGTTTATATACTGTGTATTACATTTATCAAAAAAGTTTTTTTTGAAGGGAATAATGGCTGTTTGAAAATCATCCTTTCGTGCATCAAAGTTCTTTACGAAATCCTTGATGCCAATTAATACTTCAATCGTATCCAGATTCTTAATTACAACTTTTTTAATGGGTTGGTTATGTAAAATTGAATGTAAAACAGAATCATTGAGTTCATAATGTCCATACCCTCTCCTGCGTCTTTCTGCTTCCTCTATTAAATTTTTATTCATCAAGGAAATAAAATGGAGGTGGAAATTATTCTGATATAGTTTGGTTCTCTTCATATTTAAGCACCTAGCTAAATCATTTATTGAGAACTCGCTGTTTTCTAAGGACTGAACACAAACCATAGCAAAAGTAAAAAGTTCTTCCTCGCTGTCAAATTTTACTGTATTCTTAAAAAAATTTCGAAGTCCAGCAAGTGGATCTTTTAATTCTCTTAATAGAGATACAAAATCTGCTTCAATTGACCTAACATTATCAATATGGTCTTGAATGGTTGCAATGTGATTTAAGATTGTAACATTTTTAGAAATTTTCATAATTGATTTGTCTTCAAAGGTAGTGATATTTTATCACATATCAGTCTCTAGTTCAATAAGTTAGTGACCTATAAAATGGTCACACTACGTGCATTAAAATACCAGTTACCAGTTAAAATCATCCTCTGATTTGGGTATCGGATCTCTACTTTTTTCTAAATTTAAGCTGTTTTCGTATTGAACTAATATCTTTTCTATATCAGAACTAATTTCTTCTAAATTATATATCAAATCATCCGCAGAATAAGTAATCTTCTTTAACTTGGATTTATCTTTATAATCAGAAAATGATTTGAAATTATCTTTAACTTCTATCTCATGATAATTGAATTTCACTAATTCTTCTTTTATATACTCAATAACCTCTTTATCAGTCATTTTAACGCTGAAAGAATCATGTACTGTAAAGCAATCTTTACCCATTCTGCTTACTATATCATATTGTATCTTTTTAACCACATTTGCTTCCATCAACTGAATTCTGCGAGCAAAGTATTTATGACCGTGGACTCCTCTTTTCTCCAGTCTGATAAACTCAAAAATTTCTGGAAAATCTTTCTTAAATGCCGCATTGATAAAAGCAATCTTGGGATCATGGTAACACTGACCGATATTAGCGTATAGCCAATTTAACATTTTTCCCTTGGTGAATTTCCTATCCTTTCCAGTTACGGGCATGAAATACTCGTATAAATGCCCCGTTTGACACATTTTAATAAACAACAACTCAGAGGAAGACGCATTTTCCAAGCTACCTCCCAATTTCTTATCTATATAATAATTACATAGTGTCTGCCACTGGCTGTTTTTAATGTCAATAGAAACAGTTGGTACCCCGTCTAAAATCAAATAGTCACGTAAATCTGAGGGTAAACTGTGAAAACTAGTAAAGAAACGAGCATGCTGAGAATCAAAGCTGAACCTATTAAAGCCCTCTTCTAATATATTTTCAAGAGTAAATTTCGCCTTTGAATACTTGTGAAATCCATATTCTAAGCTGTATTCATCTGTTCTCTTGTTGTAAATTTCTTTCTTAAAACTATTCAATGCCTTGTAGGCATCGGTGTGAAACTGGATTCTGTTTTTATCAAAATCCATGGTGTATGCTTGCAAGTATGCGGATATTGAATCAAGTTTTTCATCCTCTGTATTGAAAGCCTTTACAAAGCTTTCACGTTTCAACATATACTTATTATCCTCACCTACCTGTTTAGCACCTTTAATATTAAAATTTATTTTATAGATGGATGATTGTTGCGATTGACCATTAATGAATTTTGTTTTCTTGGTACATTTCAATATGCCTTTTTTCACCATTAACTCTATAATAAAAGAGTATTCATCACCAATAACACTCTTTAAGGTTTCAGCGTTTAAACGGCTTTCAAGATGTTTTAATTCATGTTGATCCTTGTAGTAATAATTGGTATATATCGTGCTGGCAATGTATCTAATTTTTTCAAACACAATGAATTTACGAAGTGTTCTAATGCCTTTTCTATCCTGATAAATGAAATCAGAATCAGTAAATGTACCATCGGTAAATAATTGTTCAAGATATGGGAATTTGAAAATGTCCATATCTTATATATAAATATTCTATTCCTCCCTATGCAGAAGTCTAAATATCTTTATATCTGATATATAGATAGTTACAAATTAATTGAAAATAGTTATGATATAGATGTAAACAAATGCTTCTGATTTTATAATAGTAAGTATTAACCAAAATATTTTATGGAAATACTTGAAGATTTACAAGAAACTTTAGACAATTTTAGTGAAGAAATCCAACAGATTTTTTTTGCTGATCCTTTATTAAAAAAGTACACATCATTTAAAATTAGAACCTTTTGTGGTTATCCTAGCCTTTACAAAAAATTTGGCATTTTAAAAATCTTGTCTGATTGGAGTGTTTCAGATTTAAAAAAGAAACCAAAGGATATTGAGGTCTGGGTCAAACAAATTATTAAATCTCAAATACAAAACATCAATGTTGATGCCTACTCAATAAGTTGTGAATCACATAGAAGAGGTTATCGAAACGACAAGTTTGTTGTCATTACAAAAGACAAAGTAAAAAGGTATTTTCTTGATAATGAACATTGTTTTACAATAAATTATCATAATAAAGGTGAATTGGAAGTACAAACCGACAATCTGGATTTATTAGAATTAATGAACAATTTAATTGAAATAAATTTTGAAGGAGAGATTACTTTTAAACGTGCTTACACAATAAATAGCACCATGTTTTCAATGATCAAAAGAAATAAAAAATTAAAGGATTTACTTGCCTCAACAATGGAATTAGACAATGAAATACCATATACAAAACAACCAGAAACTGATTCCGGAAATTAAGAGTGTTGGTGCTGTTGATTAAAAAGGATTTTCAAATTATTTCAACAATATCTAAACTTTTTCCAATTTCAGCATATAACTTATATGCAACAAGTAAATCCAACCAAACCAATTATTGATGCCATCCAAAGAATGGAATCCACCTACAAAATCACCTTCAACCAATGCTCAGAAGCTGATTTTGTAGAGGGTACATTCCCGATAAAATATGGTGAAAATCCAATTTGTTTTGATATTGAAATAGGACTGGAAGATGGCGTTACAATTGCATCTTCAACAACTATTGGATACGGCAATTTTGAGCACAATGTTGATTCTTGGTTGGTGGCATTTGAGGCTATTGAGCATAAGTTTCACCAATTACTTGCAGAGGTTGAGAATGGTTATATTCTCAGGAATTGGAAGTTGAAACAGTTGATTTAAATATTGAAATAACAATTATGATTGCGTTGGATTTTCCAATACATATAGCAATTCTTCATAAAGCCTCACTTCTAGTGTTAAACTTGATTCAACATGTATAATAATTTCACTAGCTTTTCTAAAATGCACCCTGTCCAATAAACCAAATTCGTCAGATACCAACTTATTGTAAGTGGCTATTGATATTTTCAAGTATTTCAAAATATCACTTGTATAGTACCATCCATTCTTGTGATGCCCCAGTCTATTATGCAATGCCCTAATAATAGGCATATGCGGATCTGGAACATAATTCAAAAAATAATCAATTACATCTTGTGGCATGTCGTCTAAATTCATAATATTTTATTTTATCCCTTTCTGAATTTTATTATCACTTACCCAACAAGCTTCTTTGCCTTTGGATAACCTGTATTTATAAGCATTTATTCGCTTAACGCCCATTCTTCTGACGCTTGTCACGATTTTATAGGCAAGTTGTATTGAATAATTTTCACAAAAAGGCATGTCTAATTTTAAAATTACTGAACGAAATACTGCCTCGGTCATTCCACAATGCCTCCTAACACTAGCCTTAGTGTAGGTTAAATCTGTTATATGCGGCAGATTTAACTTGTCGTATAAATATTTGACTTGTGTTTGTTGTGACGGAGGTAGGTCGTAGTAAAATAGGGCTATGATTGTCTCTTTATTCCATTTTTCTTCCATAATTAGAGACCAACAAAATTAACACTATTTTTGGTGACGCAAAATTACCATGAATAATTCACCATGGCATCTCATAAAAAGCGAGAATAAGCTCTATATCCAGCAGGATGAGCCTTATGTTGAGCTTCTTGTTGCCAATATCCATACAAAAAGAAAAGCAAAACAAGAGTATTTTGAAGTACGGTTGAGTGATTCAGTATTTGAAATTCATATTGAGCTTTTCTATTGTTTTGATGGATCCTTGGAATTGTTCCTTACACAAAAGCAGGTTTGGAAGCTTTTTGAAGAAGTTATTTACTTTGTGCTTGATAGTTTATATCCATGGGCAACTATGGCGTCCTTAGAATTGCAAAAATCACCTCAGTTGAAGAAACCGTAAAGTGTAACTACCTTTTCAATCAGCTTTTCTTCAAACTCTCTCCCATTACCACCCATCCTTTTGCCTACATTTGGATAATAACGGGAAGGATGAGTAATGAAAATAATGGTAGCTTCACCTCCTTCATATTTCAGTTTAAATATTCCACTTTTGTTCAATCCATCAAGGTCATTGAAGCTTCTAACCATTTCCAATTGATTCAATTGATCTGGAAAACATCCACCAATAAATCTTGGAATCTGTGCACCTAAACAAATTATTAGTTCTGGTTGAATTGCTTTCAATTGTTCAATGAAAAAATCACAGTTTTCTTTTAGAAAGATTTCATTTCCTTTTTTAAATGCACTTGAAAGCCCTTCGTGTTCTGAATCACTAAACCTTAGACCCATAATTGCATTGGTAAAAAAGCATTTTGACAGTGTTTCTTCACCCAATATCTTTTTCAAATTTTGCCAAGTTCTATTTGAATTAGATACCTCAGATTGGGATGGCGAATGAAAAACAATATCAAAGTTTTTTTCGTTGTCATAGTCTTGCCCAAAAACCATTATTGGATAATGCTCTTTTGACCTCCATTTACCTTCTTTGTAAATGCCATCGCCAGCTGGAAAGAAGGCAGTGCCAGACAATCTATTCTCTGGAATTGGAACTATCTCAGCAGGATAGCTTTTAACCATTTCACTTTGGATCTTGAAGAGTTCGTCTGATGGATTCATAGCGTTTTTTTAGTTGTTTATGACCTACAAATTAGTCAAAAATCTACTTTAAACCAAATGAAATAACCACTAATTATTGACTATTTTCAATCCTATTTTACAAATCATCTTGCCTATTTTTGGCTTTAAAATCAAGCTATTCATAGGTACATTTGTTTCAAATATTTAGCCATGCCTAAAAACACTATAATTACCGAGTTAGACCTTGTTGACAACATCTGTGACTTCATTAATTATGTTCCAGATAGAAACGAATGGAATGAGAATTCCCTGCTATCAAACCCACCTAGGTTAATCCGCTTTAAACGAGTAAATGCACTAAATAAAGCTTATTTAGGAGATGACATAAAATTACAGGACTTCATGGATGGGAAATTTGTTAAAGAACGCCCAGTTGATAGATACAAAGCACTGAGACTTCATGTAAAAGACTATAACAAGTTAAACAAACTCATGTACGACACAGATAATGAATCTCACTTAAAGGATGTTCAAAGGTTATTCATTTCATTGATAGATTACAGATTGAAAATAAATGCAGTTTTCTGCCACAATTCTGGCTGGCTAATTGCCAGTGGCAACCTGATTCAGTATGAATTGAATGTTGAAAGTAAACTAAATAAAATTATCCGTAATTCTTTGGGTGAGTTAAATCAAGCCTTAAGTCTCATTTTAAATCCAACTGGCTTAAAATTCACCGAAGCTGAATTGATAGAGAATTTTGGATATCCAGATGAAGACTTAGATGAAGTTGATTTCAATTGGCTTTAAACATGCTTCAAAATGTAAATTAATCAGTTATTTTAAAGTGTGTTTTGATTATGTTTGAGGATTCCTGCATTTAATTTTCAAGCTCCTATGACAACCATCAATCCCCAAGGCTATTCAGCAAATGAGTACACTATTTTAGCACAAGCCCAAGAGTTAAAGCAGGATGCTAGTATTGTTTTGCCATTGCTGAATGTTATTGTCCACCCTTATACTGAGTTTGTAATCAATAAAATTCTTGTAAGAAAATTTGACACTATTGACAACATTTCAGAAGAACTGAAATATGTAAACAACCCTGAAAAACTTGATTTGATTGATGTTGTAAATTATAAAACACGAGAGGATTTTCCTGAAATTGAAGAAGAATTATTAGGGAAAGGAATTAAATACCTAAATGCATTTCTAATTTTCAAAGCCGACCTAATAGATTATGAAGATTTCATCTGAACAAGAACAATACATTTGGTTATACCATGGTGATGGGAAATCTTATGATGATATTTCTCGCACTATTGGGGTTGCAAGGCAGACTCTTTCCCAGTGGGAAGTGGAGTTAAGACCTATATGGACAAAATTAGCAGAAATTAAAAGAATCCATTTAACAAAAGAAATCAAACTTCCTCTAAAAGAGTTTTATGAATGGTATCTTAAACAAGAAGATGATAAGAAATGTGCCTATTGTGGCATTACAGAAGAGGAAATAAGGGTGTTACTGGATGGAAAAATGGTTGAAACAAAAAGAAACAGAGGTAGAAAATTAGAACTTGATAGGAAGGTGCCTGATTTACCCTATGATGAAACAAACAATATTGTTCTTGCTTGCTATTGGTGTAACAATGCCAAAACTGACACTTTTACCTATGAAGAGTTTCTAAGGGTAGGTAAAGTTTTTGCTGAAATATGGAAGGAAAGACGAACTAAATGATACCCGATTCTGAAACAAATAAGCTATACCTATCCTCAAAATTACAAGACCAATATTCTGATTTTTTCAATAGGTTCAAAAACTTATTAAAAGATAATAATATTCCATTTGAATTGCTTCAAAACACAGCGGACATTTGGGCAAAAGACTACATGCCAGTTCAGGTGAGTAAGGAGGAATTTATTAGGTTCAAATATGACCCAGACTATTTGAAACCAAAGAAATATGTGCATTTACATACAGATTCTAAGCTAGTTTGCGATGCCATTGGATTGAAATACTCAGAATCATCCATTAATTTAGATGGTGAAAACGTGGTAAAAACCAACAAAAAAGCAATTTTGTGCGATAAGTTATTTGGTGAAAACCCCCATCTTTCAAGAGTTGAACTTAAAAAACAGCTTATTAAGTTGTTTCAAATTGAACAACTAATATTTGTGCCTTGGGAGGGTGTGAAAACCGATTATATTGGTCATGCAGATGGAATGGTAAGGTTTATTGATGACCATACGGTTCTCATTAATGAATACCATAAAGAATATCTTAAAAAATCGCTGTTTGAAGCGAAATTAGAAATGGTTCTACTTCCTTTCGATAATACAAGTGATAAGGATAGTGCAATTGGCTATTACCTTAATTATTTGCAGATGGAACAAGCGCTTATTGTTCCAACATTTAAAGGCAAAAATCCTGATAAAGCGCTCAAAATTTTAGAGCAGGCGTTTCCTAACAAACCTATTGCAACTGTTGAGAGTAATGAAATTGCAATAGAAGGTGGGGTGTTGTATTGTATTGGGTGGAATTTACTTTTGTAAATCTATATATGTAAATTTATTAATTGATTTGTTTGACTTTTAACTAATTATAAAAACAATTTGTATGGCACTTCAAATACTCTACAACAAAGATGTTCCAAATGAACTAAACACACTATTAGAATGGATTGATAAAGCTTATGAATATTTAAAGGAAAAAAAATTTATCGTAGATTGGAAAATTGATAATAACACTGTCAAATCTCAAAGAAATTGGGCTGAATATGGTTTCTATATTTTTAGTGCTGATAAAAAAATGTATATTTTCGTTGGACTTTGGTTTGAAATATGGCGAGAATATAACCAACCATTGTGTTTCAGCATTCCCTATATTGAAAATCCAAAATCAAAGATTAAATTGGTGTCAAGCTTAGAACAACTTTTATCAGAAAAGCAATCTATTTATGATCGTATTATTGACTATGAAAATCATGCAACTATTACATTGAAACAAAGCTTTCTTTGCGGCATTGGTGACTATAAAAGTATTGTAAGCAGAGTATTGGATATTGCCGAAGCAGTTGATTTGAAACTCATTAATGAATAATAACCTCTTTGAAAATGGAACCCAAATATCACAAATGATTAAAGGAAAATTGTTCAAATTAAAATAACATCTCAAAACACCTGAAAATCAATCTAAATGGATTTTGTTAAGTATCAAAAATTAAATTTTTTAAGATATCACCATATAAATGTGGCTAATCTTATTCCTACTTAATTTAAAAAATAATAAAGAATTAAACCATGGCAGTTAAAAAATCAGAACTATATAGCAGTATTTGGGAGGCTTGTAACACTTTTCGTGGGGGAATGGATGCAAGCCAATACAAGGATTATGTGTTGGCGATCTTGTTTATCAAATATATCAGTGATAAGTATGCAAATGACCCCTACCCAGCCATTGTAATTCCTGAGGGTGCAAGCTTTGACGACATGAAGAAGCTGAAAGGAACTACCACCATTGGAGATGACATCAACAAGAAGATTATTGGCAAGATTCAGGAGGCTAACAAATCTTTGGCTTCTATTTCGTTTGCAGACTTTGACGATTCTACCAAGCTGGGAACTGATAATGAAAAGAAAACTAAGCTTACCAACCTCATTGCCTTGTTTGAAAAACCTGAATTGGATTTTAGTAAAAATAGGGCTTCTGACGATGATATTCTTGGCGATGCCTATGAATACTTGATGCGCCATTTTGCTACCGAATCGGGTAAGTCTAAAGGACAGTTTTATACCCCTTCTGAGGTTTCCTTGATATTGGCTCTAATCATTGGTATCACCCCAGAAAATTCCACAAGTGCTACAACCGCCTATGACCCAACGGGTGGCTCTGGCTCATTGATTCTTAAAATTGGAGATGTATCTGAAAAGAACATTAGCTTGTATTTGCAGGAAATGGATGTTACTACTGCGGGTTTGGCTAAAATGAATATGATTCTGCACAACAACCCACAGGCTAAAATTGTGCAGGGAAACACCTTGTCAAACCCACAGTTTGAAGAAGTTAAGGGAGAGAAATTGCAAACCTTTGATTATGCCGTTGCCAATCCACCGTTTTCAATGAAAAACTGGACAAGCGGGGTTAGCACTACTGCCGACCCATACGGAAGGTTTAGCGAATTTGGTGTGCCACCCGAGAAAAATGGCGATTATGCTTTTCTATTACATATTATTAAGTCACTCAAAAGCAATGGCAAGGGTGCTATTATTTTGCCTCATGGTGTTTTATTTAGGGGCAATGCCGAAGCCAAGATTAGAGAAAACATTATCAAACGTGGCTACATAAAAGGCATCATTGGTTTGCCAGCCAATCTATTTTATGGTACAGGTATTCCCGCCTGCATTATTGTAATTGACAAAGAACATGCTGCCCACCGCAAGGGAATTTTCATGATAGATGCCAGTAAGGGTTTCATCAAAGACGGCAACAAAAATCGCTTGCGTGACCAAGACATTCATAGAATTGTAGATACTTTTAACAAACAAATTGAAACCCCAAAATACAGCAGGGTTGTGCCTTTAAGCGAAATTGAAAAGAACGAATACAACTTAAATATTCCAAGGTATATAGATGCCCAGGAAGCAGAAGACATTCAAGATATTGGCGCACATTTGTTTGGCGGAATTCCAGAAGCAGATGTAAATGCTTTGGAAGCCTATTGGAGTGTATATCCTAACATGCGTTTGGAGTTATTTAAACCCAATGGTAGGGCTGGATATGTAGATGCCAAATACCCCAAAGACCAAATAAAATCAGTTATTTTTGGGCATAGCGAATTTGTACAATATGCTAAAATGATGGAGGATAAGTTTCAAGATTGGTCGGTTCGAACCGAAAAATACTTGAAAGGTTTAGCGATAGGATTAAAACCAAAAAAGGTAATTAAACTTATCTCAGAAGATATTTTGAGCAATTACAGCAGCGTGAGTTTAATTGATAAATACGATGTGTATCAACACCTCATGGATTATTGGAACAGCACCATGCAAGACGATTGCTATTTAATTTCTATAGATGGCTGGAAAGCTGACTATGTTTTTGACACCAAGAAAAAAGAATGGAACAGCGATTTGGTGCCAAAACATTTGGTCATTGACAGGTATTTTTCAACGGAGAAAAACAAGATTCAAGCCTTAGAAGCCGACAAAGAAAGCACAGAGAGCACCCTACAAGAAACCATTGAAGAACATAGCGCAGAAGGCGGTTATTTTGCCGACTTTGAGAAGGTGAACAAAGCCAGTATAGCTGCCAGATTAAAAGAAATAAAGGCAGATAAAACGGCAAGCGAAGAAAAGAAGGTACTAGAAACCTTATTAGAAGCTTATGAAAAGCAAGTCACCTTAAAGAAAAGCATTTCAGATGCCCAAATAGCCTTAGAGAAATTGGTAGCACAAAAATATAGCGGTTTGAACCAAGCCGAAATACAGGTGTTGGTGGTAAACGACAAATGGCTAAGCACCATTCAAGCAGCCGTAAAGGGTGAAATGGATAGGATTAGCCAACGCTTAACCCAACGCATCAACGAGTTGGTGGATAGGTATGAGAAGCCAATGCCAGTATTGAACCAAGAAGTGGAAGCTTATGAGCAAAAGGTGGCAGCGCATTTAAGTAAAATGGGATTTAACTTTTAGAATATGGAAACAGTGACTAAAAGGGGG
>CAYUDC010000041.1:0-5188 GCA_964443415.1 uncultured Chitinophaga sp.
TATATGCCGACGCTGGCATGGTATAACATCCAGTTCCATCGTAATAAAATTTTAGCGATTGACCCGGTATTTGTAATATATAATAATCGTATTCTCCATCTTGGTCTCCTTTAAAAATAGCTTGCATATTCCAAACACTAGGCCAACCGCCTGGAACCTTTGAAACCCCTCCCGCATTTAAGTTTCCTTTATGGGGTGTTTCATCTGGCAAACCACAAACTACCCTAGTGATGCTCCCTCCAGCAGATAAGTTCCAACCCAAGCCACACCGAGAGGCTTGGGCATCTACCTTAAACCCATTTGAATGATAGCCTAAGCTAACTGGCACGGTAAATCCATCTTGTCTTAAGGTAAACAATGGAAATTGTAAAGACACTGCACCAGTAGCTTCACTTACACCTTCAAGGGATTCAACCGCATTTGATGGTGTCCCTAATGCCTCAAAACCACTTGATTTGTGGTCAAACTTTTGCCCAAAGGCAGCATTAGTCATAAAAAGAAAAATCAGTAAATAAAATTGGTATTTTTTCATAGCTTAAAAATTAAATTGTACACGAATGGCGGTATAGTTGCGCTGGGCTATTAATTGCTTTACATCGCAGAGCAGCAAAACAGAAATTGCCGCGGTATACCCTAGTCCCAATACACCAGTAGATTGTATGGTTGGTGAACCCCTCCACGCAGTATGGCTTTCACTAGGGAAACTTCTTCCTTCCCAAGCTGCAAACACAAAACCTTTCTCTAACACCTTACGGCGTAATCCCAATTGAAACCCATATCCTTGATAGGTAAATTGTATTTGTTGTAGGCTCGACCCAAGCCCTTGTCGATAGATGAAATGAAAAGTAGGCGTAAGGTGGGGTGTCCACATAAATTTAATACCGGGCATCAGTTCTAATACAGCTGGCTGTGGCCCCTGTGGTAAAAAATTTTGCCAAGTAAAAGAGGGTTTGAACCTTTCTATAATAGCCATTGTAGCATAAGGATTAAGTTTAAATGGCAAAGAGTCGAGCAGTAAATTATTTACACTATCTAATAACCCTTGAGATGATTTTGCCATTGAATCGATAAAATGTGCCTTGCCCTTGATATCTTGTATAGGAACATTAGGGGCACTAAGAGCAGAGAGCGTAGTCTTACGCGTTTGCATACCCGCAGGCAACTTGCCAGATTGATGTATTTGTTGGAGTAATTGATTTTGGGATTGTGCAGCTCCGCCCATTTTGGGCAGCTGGGTCATACTCAACAAATGAGTTTTAGCCCTTTCATAAGCATGCAGTTTGGATAATGACTTTTGATATTCCTTTGCCCCCAACTTGGCGCCTTTGGTTTGAAGCAGCCTTTTTTGATTACTCACTTCCTCAAGCACCTGAGCTTGGTAGTTAGCAGAAAGCGCTGTTAGTTGTTTAATTCGGTATTCAGATAAAACACTATCTTTCTTGTTTAGCCCTTTATAGGTGTAGGCCTTGTATGGCTTTGCCTTGCACAACCACACATTAGAAGGAGTACCCAAGCTGTTTTGAGGTAATTGAAATTGGGAGTAAGCCAAGGCGTACAACTTTTTACACCGATGGTATTCGATTCTATGAACCTTCAACAAGCTATCATTCCCTTTAAATAGCCTGGCAGCACTGGCATTAGACCCGATAAGAACCCCCGATAATAGCAATATCAATATCAAAAAAATAGAAACTTTCATAGGCTTGCACTTTCTCCCAAGAGACAAATACATTATCGAAAGTATCTAAAAAAATATTATTATTACTAATAAAATTTACATTTAGTTTTTTTATGATAATTTAAATCTACAAACCTTCCATGTAAGATCAAATAAAACCATTGAAAATACTAGCATAAAGGCAAAATTATAGAATTAATTAACTATTGAATATAGAATTATCTCTACGATAAAAATTGTATCATAAAAAGGCACTTAAATAACAAAGCTATTTTTGATAGTCTAGCTAACTCAATGGCATATTTATGCCTATGTGTAAGTGAATTTGATGCTCGTGTAATATCAACTTGGTGATAGATTTTGCCCTATCTTGCGCCCATGAAAAATACCCGGGCCTTGTTGCTCCTCTTTACCGCCAATGCCATCAGTGGCTTTGCGCAAGGCATGAGCATGCTGGCTGTTCCCTGGTACTTTGCCGCCCAACAACAAAGCGAGGTATTTACCTTTGCCTATGGCATCATTACCCTTGGTGTGATGTTCTTTGGCCTCTACGCCGGAACCCTCGTAGATAGGTTCAGCCGAAAAAATAATTTCTTATTTACCAACCTCATCTGCGGCACCATCATCCTTAGCATTGGCCTCCTTGGCTACTTTACCCAAAGCCTTCCACCCTATCTGGTGATTGCGGTATTTGGCCTCACCATGTTTAACTACAACATTCATTACCCTACCCTCTACGCCTTTGCACACGAAATTAGCAGCGAAGATGCCTACCAAAAGGTAAACTCCTGGATAGAAATTGCTGGCCAAAGCACTTCCATTCTATCTGGAGCACTGGCTGCCATTTTGCTCGATGGCATTCAAACTCCCATCATCATTGCACCATGGAAAGTATGGGACATCTTCTTGCTCGATGGCAGCACCTATTTTCTGGCCGCTATCCTCATCTATTTTATCCGTTATACCCCAGCCAAACAAGTGAAGGTGCAATTGGGGAGTATTTGGGTTCGACTGAAAACCGGCTTTAGCTACCTCAAACAACATCCGTCCTTGCTGGTGTTTGGCTTTTTCTCTAATGCCGTTTTTGCCACGGTGATTGTAGGCATTCACTCGCTATTGCCCGTATATGTAAAACAACACCTTGGCGAAGGTGGGGCCGAATTTGCCACTGCCGATTTAATTTATGCCGTAGGCGCCTTGCTGGCTGGATTATTGGTGGGCAAACTTATCAAACCCAAACAAACCTTATATGTGATTGCTTGGCTAAGCTTTATAGGTGCAGCCATTTATTTGTGGTTGTTTTTTGCCAAAGCAGTATGGGTTCTCTTCGCCTTCTGCATCCTATTGGGCTTTAGCAATGCCGGCATTCGCGTACTCCGCCTTACCTACTTTTTTAAATACATTCCCAATGAAGTGATGGGACGCGTAAATAGCATTTTTAACATGCTCAATGTGCTTAACCGAAGTCTTTTTATCTTTTTGTTTTCAATTCCCTTCTTTAACTTCGGCTCCAATGTTATATGGGCATGCTTTATTTTGTCTATATTTCTGGGAGTTTCTGGTTTGATCCTACTAAAACATGCAAGCACATTTAAACAGCATTCGGTTTAATCATTTGAGCGATATGTTATCTGGACAGTGCCTTCAGCAGCCTGCTCAAGATGCCATCATTGGCCATCTGCTTACAGATAGCCGCAAACTGCTTTTTGCTACAAACGGACTTTTTATTGCCCTCCATACCGAAAGAAACAATGGACACAAATACCTTAAAGACGCCTACCTGCAAGGCGTGCGCATGTTTTTGGTTCAAACCAATGCCTATGATAAAAACATCATAAGCCAACTGCCAGAAGCGGGATTGGTAGAAGTGTCCAACACCTTAGAGGCTTTGCAAAAATTAGCCTCCCTGCATCGCAAACAATTTAACTACCCACTTTTAGCCATCACTGGCAGCAATGGCAAAACCATTGTCAAAGAATGGTTGTGTTTTTTACTTAAGAACAAGCAACACCTCGTTAGAAATCCCAAAAGCTATAACTCGCAACTAGGCGTACCCTTATCGGTATGGCAAATGGATGCAGAGCATACCTTTGCCATTTTTGAAGCAGGTATCTCACAACCCAAGGAGATGGAAAAGCTAGCGCAAATACTAGCGCCAACCCATGGCATCCTCACCCTCATTGGCGATGCCCATAACGAAGGTTTTACAGACAAAGCACATAAACTTTCAGAAAAACTAAAGTTGTTTACCCATTGCCCTCAAGTGTTGTATGGCATGGATCAAGAGTTGGTACATGTGCAGGTGCAAAGTCTTAAGCAAGGCAAGAAATATGTATCGTGGAGCAAAGAAAATCCTGCTGCCGATTACTATATTTCGGTTCAAACCGAAACCCAAAAAACCACCTTACACTATTTAGATAAAGAGGCAAGCATACCATTTACAGACGAGGCAGCCATTTGGAACGCCTGCACCGCCATGGCCTTTTTAGCCATGACCCAACAACTCGATCAAGATACCTTGCAAAGGTTTAGCGAACTGCCCCCTTTAGACATGCGCTTGCAACTAAAGCAAGCCCAACAAAATTGCTTGCTCATTAACGATGCCTATAGTGCAGATTTAGGCTCTTTGCTCATTGCCCTCGATTTTCAAGAACAACATGCACAAGGCAAAACCAAAACGCTCTTTCTCTCAGATTTTTTAGAGAGCGGTTTGAACCAAACAGCGCTCTACGAGCGAATAGCAGCGCATTTGCATACTTACAAAATAGACAAACTCATAGGAATTGGACCAGAAATTAGCTTGCACCAAGAGGCTTTTAAACTCCCGCAAAAACATTTCTTTAGCGATGTAAAAGATTTTTTGCAATCGGCACACCTCCTAGACTTTTCGCATGAGATTATCTTGCTTAAAGGGGCTCGAAAATTTGAATTTGAAAAACTAGGCAAATGGTTCGAAAAGCAAGTGCATCAAACGGTTTTTGAGATTAACCTCAATGCTTTGTTGCATAATTTTAATGCCTATAAAAAGTTGCTTAAACCACAGGTAAAAGTTATGGCCATGGTGAAAGCTTTTAGCTATGGTGCCGGTTCTTACGAAATTGCAAGGGTATTGTCTTACCATCAGGCAGACTACCTCACGGTGGCCTATGCAGATGAAGGGGTAACCTTAAGAGAAGCTGGCATTAAAACGCCCATCATGGTCATGAACCCCGAGCCTGCCAGCTTTGATGCCATTTTAAAATACAACCTTGAGCCAGAAGTGTACCACTTTAACTTGCTCGAAGCCTTGATAGCCTCTGCCGATGGCGAAGAAATTGGCATTCATATTGAGCTAGACACCGGCATGAAACGCTTGGGTTTTGATGCCGCAGAATTGCCCTTGCTTTTGCAAACCTTACAATTGGCAAAGAACATCAAAGTTAACTCGGTATTTACCCATTTGGCCGCTAGCGAAGACCCACAACACGATGCCTTTACCTTGGCACAAATTGAACGCTTTAAGCAATTAAG
>CAYUDC010000041.1:5288-19455 GCA_964443415.1 uncultured Chitinophaga sp.
TACATGCTGGTAAATGGCCAAAAGGCGCCCATTGTAGGTAATATTTGCATGGACATGACCATGCTAGACGTTAGCTATATCGCTTGCAAAGAAGGTGATGAAGTAATTGTGTTTGGCCAAGAACCTAGCTTACTAAAGCTGAGCGAGCAAATAGGCACCATTCCGTATGAAATACTCACTGGAGTTTCTCAACGGGTAAAGCGAGTATATTTTTACGAATAAATCAACAAATCAAAGCGATAATGCGCATAAGGTTGCCACGGCTCCTGCGCTTGAATTTCGGCCTTTACCCCCAGCGATTCGCAGATACGCAAGAGTTCTTTGGGGTGCCAAAAACGTCCCATTTCATTGGCATTTTTAAGCTCTTGTTTGATCCAAGATAAACATTTAGACAAAGAATTATAATAGCTAAAAAACTCCAACTGATTGGGGATATCACCAATTAATATGCGTCCACCAGGTTTAGTATGTGCCAATAAATTACGCATCACAGCTGTTGCATCCTCAAGTGTTTCGATGTATTGAAAAGAGAAATACAAAAGTGTTTTATCAAAGGTTTGGTTCAAACCGAAATTACTAGCGTTACCCACCGTAAATTGCAGTTGAGATGAAGCAAGTGAAGAGGCATTTGCAATGAGCTTTTCGGATAAATCTACACCATGAATATGCTTGACATATTTTAAGAGATAGGTATCTAATAAGCCATTGCCACAGCACACATCCAGCAAAGATTCGTGGGATTGCAATTGCAATTGTGTGGCAATTTTAAGGGCAATTTTTTGCAGCATTTCTTCACCCATAGCCTCGCCCTGCACCACACGTCCTACTTGCGCCAAAGGGCTTTCATCTGCTTGCTTGGTATTCCAAAAATCTTTCCAATTCATTATTCGTGGTGATAGGGCTCGCCTTTTAGGATGGTAAAGGCGCGGTATAGTTGCTCGGCAAACAGCATGGGCATGAGTTGGTGCGAGTAAGTAAAATCCGACATAGACAACTGAAAATTGGCCCGCTTGTAAACTTCTTGGCTAAAGCCATAGGCCCCCCCAATAATAAATACGATATGCGTATGTTGGTTGAGCCAATCTTGCAAATGCTGAGAAAATTTAAGGCTACTAAACTGTTTGCCACGTTCGTCTAACAGCACCACAAAATCGGTGGGTTTAATTTTTTTGAGGATGGCCTCTCCTTCGGTCTTTTTAATGCCTTCGGGCTCTTTGGTTTTGGTTTGACCCAACAAGAGTTCGTCGGTATACCTGCAATAAAAGCCAAGGCGCTTTTGGTATTCGGCATAGCCTTGTTGGGCAAAAGTTAAATGGAGTTTCCCATTTCTGATGAGTGTAACCTTCATATAACTTTTGCCAACAAACTACTTAAACTGATTACTCCGATTTCTCGGTAGTAGGATTATCTTTCTTTTTTCTGCCAGGCTTTTTAGCACCAGCAGCGCTTATCTTAAGTTCGCCCGTATTGGCTTCTTTGTCGTAGTCTACCACTATCTCGTCGCCCTCGCCCATTTCTAACTTTAACAGTTCTTCTGCAATAGGGTCTTCCACAAACTTTTGGATGGTTCTGCCCAAAGGCCTAGCTCCCAAATCTGGATCAAAACCTTTTTCTGCTAAAAAGGCTTTTGCCTCGTCGGTAAACTTCACTTTAAAGCCCAACTCTTCGATGCGAGCAAGCAATTTGCTTAGGTTGAGTTCTAAAATTTTGGCAATCGATTCTTTGTCCAATGAAGAGAATACAATCACATCGTCAATACGATTTAAGAACTCTGGCGAGAAGAAACGCTTAAGGGCTGTTTCTACCACAATCTTAGCATTCTTATCAGCATCAGCCGATTTTGCAGGCGTGCTAAAACCAACCCCGCCACCAAAGTCTTTTAGTTGTCTCGACCCCAAGTTGGATGTCATGATGATGATGGTATTTCTAAAATCTACCTTACGGCCCATGCTGTCGGTAATAAAACCTTCATCCAATACTTGTAACAAGATATTAAACACATCCGGATGGGCTTTTTCTATTTCGTCTAACAGCACCACTGCGTATGGCTTTCTGCGAATCTTCTCGGTAAGCTGTCCGCCTTCTTCGTAGCCAATGTATCCTGGAGGCGCTCCAACCAATCTGCTCACGGCAAATTTCTCCATGTATTCGCTCATGTCTACGCGTATCATGGCTTCTTCGGTATCAAACAGGTACTTGGCCAATACTTTTGCCATCTCTGTTTTACCCACACCCGTTGGACCTAAAAACACAAAAGAGCCAATGGGTTTATTTGGATTTTTTAATCCTGCGCGGGTTCTTTGAATGGCTTTGGTTAATTTTTTAATGGCTTCTTCTTGGCCAATTACTTTGCCAGCAAGTTCGGTACCCATGTTCAACAAACGCTGTCCCTCGCTTTGGGCGATGCGTTTCACGGGCACGCCCGTCATCATGGCAATTACCTCTGCTACGTTGTCTTCGGTAACATTAAAACGTTGGGTTTTGGTTTCTTCTTCCCAGCGTAGCTTTTGGGTTTCGAGTTGCTCTAGCAAATGCTTTTCTCTGTCTCTGAGTTTAGCCGCCTCTTCATACTTTTGGCTCTTCACCACGCGGTTTTTCTCTACCTTAATTTCTTCTATTTGTTTTTCTAACTCAAGAATATCAGAAGGCACATGAATATTGCTCAAGTGAACCCTTGCACCAGCCTCGTCTAATACGTCGATGGCTTTATCTGGCAAGTGGCGATCGGTAAGGTACCTGCTGCTCATTTTTACACAAGCTACAATGGCTTCTGGATCGTAGTTTACACTGTGATGTGCTTCGTATTTATCTTTGATATTATTTAGAATCTCGATACTTTCTTCTGGTGTAGCTGGTTCAACCATCACCATTTGAAAACGTCTTTCTAAGGCACCATCTTTTTCGATGTATTGTCTGTATTCGTTGAGGGTGGTGGCACCAATACATTGGATTTCTCCTCTGGCCAAGGCCGGTTTAAACATGTTGCTGGCATCTAATGAGCCACTGGCGCCTCCGGCGCCCACCAAGGTATGAATCTCGTCGATAAACAAAATAACATCTGGTGATTTTTCTAACTCATTCATTACCGCCTTCATGCGCTCTTCGAACTGACCGCGGTATTTAGTGCCTGCTACCAAACTGGCCAAGTCTAACATCACAATACGCTTGTTAAATAGCACACGAGACACTTTTCTTTGCACAATGCGCAAGGCTAAGCCTTCTGCAATAGCAGTTTTACCCACGCCTGGCTCTCCAATCAATATTGGATTGTTCTTCTTTCTTCTCGATAAAATCTGTGAAACCCTTTCGATTTCTTTTTCGCGTCCCACGATAGGATCAAGCTTACCTTCTTCTGCCGATTTGGTTAAGTCTCTACCAAAGTTATCTAATACTGGCGTCTTAGACTTGGTCTCTGGCTTGCGGGTTTCATATTTGCGCTCCTCTGGCCCAGCCGACATAAACTCATCTTCTTCGGCAGGCATTTCGTTGCGGGTTTCGCTGATATTGCCTTCTACAGCTGCTTTAAAAGTTTCGTAGTTTACATTGAACTGCCCTAAAATTTGAGAAGCCAAATTGTCTTCATCACGCAATATTGACAGCAAAAGATGCTCAGTGCCGATGATATCAGTCTTGAATATCTTGGCTTCGAGGTAAGTAATTTTTAATACTTTCTCGGCTTGCTTGGTAAGCGGAATATTGACAAAATTGGTATTGTTGGTGGCAGTACCTCTGATGTTGTCTTCGATGGCTTTCTTAACCCTGAGCTGGTCTACACTCATTGCCTTAAGGGTTTTAAGGGCTTTACCGTCGCCTTCTCTTATTAAACCTAAGAGCAGGTGTTCGGTGCCTATATAATCGTGACCTAAACGGATGGCTTCTTCCCTACTATAGGAAATGACATCTTTAACACGTGGTGAAAATTTTGCTTCCATAAAAATTGATTCAAAAATCTTTCAAATACAGTTCCAATTTTTGTCAACGGCAATTTAGTCATTGCAGTACATAATTGCCACTGTCATTTTAAAACTTATACACTCTAAAGACAAGCAATAGGATATAAAGGTTTCAATTTGCTTTTAAATATGCTCTTTCAAAATTTTATTCAGCCATTTTAGCATCATCAGCATGATAAGTGCGGCAATGCCCAATAAAATTCCGTTTACAAAGAAAAAGTTCGACTTATGCTCGTAGCCATCCCAAAGGGTGGCCAAAATACCCGACAGCTTGTTTCCTAAAGACGTAGCCAAAAACCAGCCTCCCATCATGAGGGCGGTAATTCTTTTTGGACTAAGCTTAGACACCAAGGACAATCCCATCGGACTTAAAAACAACTCACCTATGGTAATCACACCATAACAGCTAATCAACCACATTGGCGAAACTTTAATGGCACCATTGCTTCCCACATACACAGCAGCAGCCATTACCAAGGTTGACAAGGCAGAAATTAACAAACCATAAGCAATTTTGGTGGCGGTGCTAATTTCTCTGTTGCGGCGCTTGAGAAAGGCAAAAAATCCTACCACCACAGGGGTTAATACAATCACCCAAAACGGATTGATGGATTGAAACAACTCGGTATTGATGAGATAGGTCTCGCTGTTTTCGGGCGGAATGCTTTCTGGCGCCAGATTTCGATAATACACCGGGTAATCGAAGGTTTTTACGGCTTTGCCATTTTCTTTTACCGACTGAAATTGCTCATTAAACAAGTTTACCGTATCTTTTTTATAAGTAATTGTTTCTGCTAAATACAGTGCTTTGGCGGGTTGCTCTACTACCGCAGGTAATTCTCTATCGGTGTAAAACTGTGCCCAAGTGGTAAGCGCGGTACCATTTTGTTTAAACACGGCCCAAAACATAATGGATACGGCAAAAATACTTAACAAAGCTGCAATGGGCCTTTTATCTTCTTTGGCCGCATTGATGTATAAGCCTGCATAAAAAATAATTACTGGGATGGTGGCAAAAATAAAGGCATCCGTGCTATCAGAGCCAAAGATATTGCCCGGGAAGAACCAAGCGCCTGCACCCACCACAATGGCTGGTAAAAACACTTGCATCAAAATGCGCAACATAGACATGTCTTCTGGCTGAACCGCTTTTAGAATATCTACATGGCGGTAATGTCTTAAGCCAATTAAGAAGGTTGCTACCCCTACAAACATTCCAACTCCTGCTGTGGCAAAGGCATAGCCCCATCCATAACGATTGCGCATGTAGGCTGCAAATAAGTTGCAGATACAAGCGCCAATGTTAATGCCCATGTAAAAAATATTGTAGCCAGAATCTTTAAGATCTTTATAGGATTCTTCGTTATATAAATTACCCAATAAGGTAGATATATTGGGTTTAAAAAAGCCATTTCCAAGGATGATAAGAAATAGCGAAACATAGAAAAAACTGGTTCCGGGAATGGCTAAGCCTAAATAGCCTAAGCCCATTAAAATGCCTCCAGCAATGATGGATTTTCTATAACCAAAAATTCTATCTGCAAGCAAACCGCCAAGAAAAGGCGTTAAAAAAACAAAGGCTATAAAAGTACCGTAAATGTCGGCGGCCTCTTTTCTGTCCATGCCTAAACCTCCTTTATCTACAGACTCTGTAAGATAAAGTTGAAAAATTCCAATCATCAAATAATAACCAAAGCGTTCCCACAGCTCGGTAAAAAAAAGGAAGTTGAGTCCCCTTGGATGTTTTTTCTGCATACTGAAAAATTTATGCAGCAATAAAGCAATTTTTATCTGAAACTGAAATTATATCCTAAACTTACTCCAAACCAATGAATCAATTCGCTTTGTTTGAGCAAGGGTGTATAGGTAGCTCTAAAACAAATTCCATTGCTCTCCATCACCCTTAAACCCGCCACACCCGTAGGCACAATCTCTGCATTGGCAAAATCGCTGGTAAGCATGGTAAAGCCAGCACCAATCTCTAGTTTATTTTTTTCTGACCCAAATAAACCCTGAGCAGTAAACGGGAAAATGGCTGTTCTGTCTTCGAGGTAAACACGGTTTAACACCCAACTGGCATTGTGATGATAGCCTGCTCCTACCCTGCCTGTGAGGGTAAAAGTCTCTCTATTGTTTCTAAATAAATACTTCTCAAAGGAAAGAGAATATTTAATTCCTGCACCGCCCAATTCTAAAAACACATTGTTTAAACCTTGGGGGGCATCGTAGTAATCATCTTGCGCTTGAAGACTGTGTAGGTTCAAACCGAAACATAAAAGAAATACTATCTTAGCTGCACATTTCATGGGATACAAATTAAAGCTGCCACATACAATTCACCAACTATTCTTTTGGGCACATTTATTAAGCTTAGATGTGGCGCTTGGGGCTTGCCTTTTAAGCACTGGTTTTTTGTTAATTTTTCCCATTGAAATTCCATGGCATGTATTTGTTTTATTGTTTTCGAGCTGCTTGGTGGTGTATTGGACCGACCATTTAATTGACAGTGCTAACGACAAAGTGGTTGCACATAGCATCAGACATCTATTTTTTAAGCAACATTTTTCTTTGTTTTTTATTTTGATTATGCTGCTCATTTGCATGAATACGATTTTGGCTTTTGCCTATTTGCATTGGCTCAGCATCATACAAGCAACCCTATTTGTTGGCCTCATTGGAGTTTACCTTTTTTATCATCGTAAATTCCCTAAAGTGCTTTTTTTTGAAAAAGAAGTCTGGATTGGGTTTATTTATGGCTTTGCCATAGGGCTCGTACCTACGATTGTTTTGGGCATGTATTCGTTTTTAGTTTGGCATCAAATTATGCTCATCAGTTTAATATTATCCATCGTTACCATTCAAAATACTTTCTCTATTGCCATGATCGAAAGCAGACAGGACGAGGCAATTGGAATTAGAAATTTGTGTACAAGGTATAGCCATCAAAAACTTTTTGAGTTGCAGGTAATGCTATTGATTTTGCAGGCAGTATTAAGCATTGTATTTGTGTTTTTAGAACCGCTAACTAAGGGTTTATGGCTTATGGTTCCCTTATTTTTAAATAGCAGTTTCCAACTGCTATTGCCAAGATATGCAGCCATGGTAGAAGACGAATCTTATCGATATTTAGGAGAATGGCTTTTTATTGCATGCGGACTGTTATGGTTTATCTTGTAAGTTTGCAATATGGAGTTACAAAATAAAATAGCAGTGGTTACTGGCACCAGCAAGGGTATAGGCTACGAGGTAGCTATTAAATTATTAGAGAAAAATTGCACAGTGTATGGTTTGGGTCGAACCAAAACCAACATCAACCATCCCAACTTTAAGTTTATTTCTTGTGATGTAAGAAACGAAGCAGCTGTAGAAAGTAGCTTTAAAGAAATATTAGCCAAAGAATCGCAAATACATATTTTGATTAACAATGCAGGCTTAGGCTATTTTGGGATGATAGAATCTATGCCTAGCGAGCAATGGCACGAAATGTTTGATACCAATATTCATGGCATGTATTATTGCATCAAGCAGGTGGTTCCTGGGATGAAAGCCAATCAATATGGCCATATCATAAACATTGCCTCTACCGCTGCCTTAGAAGGAATGCCGCAGGTGAGTGCCTATTGCGCTACCAAATGGGCGGTAAAAGGATTAAGCGAATCTTTGTTTAGAGAATTAAGAGACTTTAGAATAAAAGTAACTTGTGTGTACCCGGGTTCTACCAAAACAGATTTCTTTAGAAATTCGCCCGGCATAAAGCCACATGATTATATGCTCATGCCATCGGATGTAGCATTGGGAATGGTGCAGGCTTTAGAAATGCCTGATAACTTTCATACAGTAAATTGGGAGATAAGGCCTTTGCAACCCAAAGGGCCTAAAGCCTAATTACCAGCTAACGATACTGGCTTTTTGCACATCATACACATTGTCGCCAGGCTTAAAACCAAGGCCTGAGGGTTCGCACACAAGGTATTTTTGATTGTTATAAATAAAGTTGTAAGCAGACTTATGATTGAAAGCCACGCCCACATTTAGGTGGTTATCTACGTAATAAATTAAAGCTACTGAAGGCAAATCGAGCACCTCTTTGGCTAGATAGGCAAACAATACAGATTTATCTTCGCAATCTGCATATTGATTGGCAAGCACTTCTTCTGGGAAAGCAAACTTCTCGATGCCTATGGCGTCTATATCCTTTTTATAAGGAAAGGCTGTTTGGGCAAACTGCAAAAGAAAATCTATTTGCTTAGCAGGAAACATGTGATTGGTAGCTTGTTTTAGTGCATTTATCAAGGAGCCCTTGCTTAAACCAGACATTTGGTAATTAAGGTATACTTGACCAAACTCAATAGCTGGCAATTCTCTGTAGTATTGAACCAAAGATTGATTGAGTAAACCTTGAAAGTGGTAACTCATTCCTTCGTACTCAAAATGCACGGAATAAGGCTTAGATAGCGCCTCGAAAAAAGGTGGCCGGGTTTCATTCATGGTAACGGCGCGTCCATTTTTAGGAACTTCAAAAAGCTGTTCTTGGCAAGTTTCTAACTGTTGGGCAAAAGATAAATCGGTGTAGGTGAAACCAGCATGCTCCACAAATGCCACATTGTGTACTTTAAAATCGAGGTTGGCATACACGGTTAAAAAATCTACTGAGTAACCTAATATTACCCTGTATCCTTTTTGTTTAAGCAATTGATATTTAAAAAGGCTTTGCTCATAAAAATCTGGGTAGATTTTTTGAGCCACTTTATTTGCGAACAATAGGTAGGCCATGTCGTCCATGCCAAACTTCTGAGAAACGGCATCCATTTGACTTAACACCTCCTCTATTTTGGAAGCACTTACTTGGTTCAAATAATTCTCTATCTGGGCCTGCTGTAAAGGCTGTGCGATGTTTCGTTGAGGCTTTTGAAAGGCAATAGAAATTTTATGCCCGTATAAATCTACCCAGTGAATTTGGCTACTTGCCTCGAAATTTAGGCCTAGCGAAAGCAAAAGAAAGAAAACAGAAAGCCTAGGAAGATTTAAACTCCACGGCTGACTAAAAATTTTATTTCCCTGTTTTACAAGCATCAAGAACAAATTTACAAAAATACTTTCAATACTTAACAATGAATTAACATAAAAGATTTTTGAATACTGTCGAGATTATTTAGAATATTACTTTGATAAACGCAATAGGCGATTATTTTTGCAGCACTTATTCATAATCATGAGATCAATTCAATTCAGAGAAGCACTAAGAGAAGCACTAAACGAAGAAATGCGCAGAGACCCAAATGTATTTTTAATGGGTGAAGAAGTAGCAGAGTATAATGGCGCTTATAAAGTTAGCCAAGGTATGCTTGAAGAGTTTGGCCCCAAAAGGGTAATTGACACTCCCATTGCAGAATTAGGTTTTGCAGGTATTGGAGTAGGTGCTGCTATGAACGGCCTTCGTCCGGTGATAGAATTCATGACATTTAACTTTTCATTGGTTGCCATAGACCAAGTGATAAATGCCGCCGCAAAGATGTATCAAATGAGCGGTGGACAGTTTAATATTCCAATGGTTTTTAGAGGCCCTACAGCCAGTGCTGGCCAATTAGGTGCGCAACACTCTCAAGCATTTGAGAACTGGTATGCCAACTGCCCAGGCTTAAAAGTAGTGGTACCTTCTAATCCGTATGACGCCAAAGGATTGTTAAAAACTGCCATTAGAGATAACGACCCTGTTATTTTTATGGAGAGTGAGCAAATGTATGGCGACAAAGGCGAGGTGCCTGAGGAGGAATATTTAATTCCGATTGGAGTAGCCGATATTAAGCGTGAAGGTTCGGATGTAACGATTGTTTCCTTTGGTAAAATCATGAAAGTAGCTTTGGCAACTGCTGAAGCATTGGCTGCAGAAGGAATTTCTTGTGAGGTAATTGACTTAAGAACGGTAAGACCTATCGATTACGATACCGTTATCAATAGCGTAAAGAAAACAAATAGATTGGTGGTAGTAGAAGAAGCTTGGCCATTGGCATCTATTTCTTCTGAAATTGCCTACATGGTTCAGAAAGTAGCATTCGATCATTTAGATGCGCCCATCAGACGTATCACTACACAAGATACACCACTTGGCTACGCCCCTACTTTTGTACAAGAGTTCTTGCCAAATGTAGAGCGCGTGAGCAAAGCTGTGAAAGACGTTTTGTACCGCTAGAACAAAAACTTTTTGTAGTAATGTTGCTGACCTACCTGCATATAAAGCAGGTAAACCCCTTTTAAATCTTCTGGAATGGCAAACTGATTGCTGCCGTCACCGGCTATTTTGGCGATATGCTTTCCAGCCAAGTTATAGATTTGAATTGCATCAACGGGGGTTTCGGTTTGAACCAAAATCTTATGCTCATCTGTCTTTAAATACACCGACGGGCCTTCAATTTTATTGGGTTGAAATACAATGACCCTGCTGTAATCGGCTTTGCCATCAAAATCTAACTGTTTGATGCGATAGAACCAAGTATGTTGGGTGTTTACATGATCTATGTAAGAATAACTAGAAATGCTATTGGCATTTCCTTTTCCGTTTACAGAACCTGCATATTCAAAATGCTCACCATCTTCACTTCTCTCTACCTCAAATACCTTGTTATTAAGCTCCATGGCGGTGCTCCATTTAAGTTTAATGCCGTCTTCTAACTCTTGTGCGCTAAAGTCTAACCAACGCACGGGCAAAACAGTAGTAGAAAATGTCTTCAAATAAATTTGGTCTCCACTCGAGCCAGAGTTATCATTGGTCTCATTGATCACCACATAAAATGTGGCTCCACCAGAATATGCGCTGGGAGTTACCCAATTAAATGTCCAACTAGCAGTGCCAGAAGAGGCGGCTGTTCCACTAGAAGTATGACTTAAATAAACGCGCGTTGGAGAAGAACTGGTAGCGGTTTGAACCAAGGATGACGTTCCTGTATTTAAAGTTCCTACCGAAGCAGTTGAACTGCCAGCAGAGGCAGGCAAAACGCATAATTGAAAGCCAAATTTTGTGCTGGTAGAGGAGCTAAAACCTAGGCTCATAGGATTAGAAGCATTGGGGATAATGTTGGCCAATGAACCGCCAACACGGGTTAAAGTAATTCCGCTCCATTCGGTACCCGAAGTGATGGGGGTACAAGTATGACAAGAAGAACAATTGCCTTCACCAGGAGCATTGGTATAACCGCTGGGCGGCCCAGCCTCATAGGTATACACAGAAGCAGAAACAAAAAGGCCCACCAGCAGAAGTACCGCTTTGGTAGGCCTTAATAGGTAACTTAAATTTTTCATTGGTTTGGTTGTTTGTCAATCAAATCTAATGAAAAATTTATTAAAAAGGGAAAATTATATCGGCAACTTCCTGATTCTCTTAAGTGGTCCACTGCAATAATTTTGATGGCAGTTAACGCAAGCCTGAATCATAAGGTTATAATATTTCTTTTGTTCTTTGGGATGCTGAAACACTTCTTTGTAGGCAATTTGAAATAATCTTGCTTTCTCAAAAAAGTTTGGCTCTAGCACATGTGGGTCTGTAGGCTCTACTGTATAAAATCTAATAAAGGGATACTGTAATGAATCTAACGTTTCTCCCCTATTGATTTTTGCTTTCATACTATCTGCATTGGCAGCCATCTGACGCATCATCAAAGCCATAGGCTTAGGATGATTGGGGTCTTTAATAGGAGCACAAGCATCTATAGAATCTTGCTCAGCAGTCTTATCAGTTGCTTTGGTTTCTTTGTTAGGGGTGTTATCGCAGGACTGTACAAACAATCCTACCACTACCAACAAACAAAGTGTAATCAATAATTGCTTCATGAAGATTATTGAAGAATTACGCCACTTGCTTCAAATACCAATTCTTTTTTAGGAGCAGTGATTGCTTTTACTTCTGCTTCTGCTTTGCCGGCATCTTTAGCATACTCTTGTAAATCGGCCACACTTGTTTCTTCTACTTTGGCTATACCTTGCATAATGGCTTTTTTACCACTTGCATCTTTTGGCATAAAGAAGCCATAGTCTTTAAAGGTAATTCTAATCGACTCTCCATTTGGATTTTTGATGTCCATCCAACAACCTTTTTTCTGGCAAACTGCTTCAATTTCGCCACTTACTTTACAGTTTAACTCGGTTTTATCTCCCATTAAAGCAGCAAGCTCGCCAATAGAGATGGCGCTATCTGGCGTAATTTTTTCACCATAGAAGGTCATACCTGCTGTATCTACAGCAGCAGCTTGTGTAGAATCGGCATTTGATTTTTGCTCTGTGGCCGAACCACCGCAAGAAACTAAAGCTAAGGCAGTAGCTGCCATTACTAGAACTTTTTTCATGTATCTAAATATTTGTGTTTTACATAGCAAAGGTAAGGCTTCATAAAAATATTTAACTAAGATATTCTAACTCTAAAAAAAAATTCTATATTTGTGTCCCCAATAAGGTACCGTGGCCGAGAGGCTAGGCAAGGCTCTGCAAAAGCTTCTACAGCAGTTCGAATCTGCTCGGTACCTCCAAAAACCGATTCTGTATCAGAGTCGGTTTTTTTTATGTGCTTAGTTTTGGGGAAATAAAAAAAGGGCACTTACTCAAGGTGCCCTTTCTGTTGTCTTTCAACAACGCTTAATTATGAAAATTTACTCACTCGGTATATAAAACTATTTGGGAGGTATTTAGTTTTGTTGTTGCTAAAAATAAACCTCACTCAATATTTAATTGCCTATAAAACAACTATTTAATTTCAAGACACTTAATAACTAAAAATGAAACCTTCCCATGCCCGAACCTAAAAAATTGATTTATCGGTAATAGCATTTTCCTTTATTGCTAGCAAAACCATAATACAAAAGATTGTATTTGTAAACGTAGAACAAATTTAGCCCTTTGATGTCCATGTAGTTTTCAGTAAAGGCCATTGGAATATCCTTAAATACTGGTCCAGTATCCATCGTTTTTTCTCCAGCCAAACTCAATTGAAAGGCACCAAAGGCATCACCATCTTGATAAACATAAAAGGAGCCCTCCATGTTTAAATTACTTGGGACAGATGTTCTGTTTCTCCAAATCTTGTTTGATTGAATTGGAATCAATACCTGGTGTTCTAGGTTTACAAGGCCATATTTCCCATTTTTCTTCACTAAAAATAAGCCCAACAATTTGTTTTCTACATACGACGCATAAAATGGATATTTAGTAGCATAAGATATCACTAAGGTTCCTTGGTTTGCATCTTGACTCCTAAAATAAGATTCGGGCAACTCAAAGCCAATAGAATCGTATATCAAAGGAACACCCACTTCTCCTTGCTCATTAAGCACTCCCCAGAGCAGCTTTCCTTGTGCTGTTTTTTTTGCTGCCAAATAACACCAATCTCTTCCTTGACCTTTGTTCATGAAAATCTGTTTAACATAAACCAAGCTATCGTAAACCTCACTTCCTAAGGTAAGATTAGGCTGCAATAACTGGTAAGTTTGATGATGCTGTATAATGGGCAATTGCGCTTGCCCGCTCCCTTGGTAGATTGGAATGACTTTTTGATTTTCTTGTAAGCTAAAGGATAAAGCACCCAACTTAATCTCTTTTGGGTTTGTGATGTTAAAAAACGGTTTAGCGATTGGGTCATTTACTTGAGCCGGCTCGGCGTTTTTTAATTTTGCATTGGGATTAACCTCTTCTGATTCATATAGTCTCTTGAGGGCCTCAAACCCTTCATAAGGTTTACACACGTGTTGTTGGGTAACTACATTAAAATACAATATATCCTTATGATAGTTGTTGTTGGCATCATAATAGTGACAAATAGAGAGAAACCTTGGCACTTCGGCCGGCTCAAAAGAAAAATTGGTCACCTGATCCAACAATGGTTTGGTAAAGGATTTTGTATTAGGATCAAAAATTAAAATACTGACAGCTTGGTTGAGGTGCTTTACTAAAAAAGCCAATGGAGCTGGATTTTCTTTTGGGCTGCTTTCTGGGTTGATTCCTTTACACCCAATGAAACTTTCAGAAAAGAATGGCTTTCCATCTTGGTTAAAAAATTTGGCATTTGCACCCGAATATTGGTTGGCATTGCCCACAATTAAACCTTGGCTAAGGTATACATAGTGATATAATCCGTCTTCTTGAATGATGGGTTTATCTCCGCGTAGAACACCTATTTCAAATCTATCCTCCTCTTCATTCTTTAATTTATCCTTTACTTTCTTCCAATATTG